>BQJM01000001.1 GCA_021604705.1 marine bacterium B5-7
TCATTCCGTGCGAATACATCAGGTACACTGTTGACCGTGGTTGGATTGACTGAAAATAATTTCCCAGGTACGTAAGTCATTTTTGTTAGCGTGCCCTCAAAGGGCATGTGAACGCGATGATAGTTTTTAGGTGCCAAATAAAGCGTGATGAACTGCCCTGATTGAAATAAATGAGAGAGTGGATCATTAGCTAAAAGGATTTTTAGCGTGTAATCAAAACCTTTTGCCTGAAATATTTTATTGGCTTTAATGTTACCCCATGCGCTGACAAAGCCATCGACAGGGCTGATAAATACACCTGGCTGTGCTTGGGTGTTGCGTACGCCAGGTTTTAAGGGGCGCGTGAAAAAATCATGAAAGCAATCATAGTCTTCAGGCTGGGTCAGTACCGATTCTTGCAGGTTCACTTGATAGCGTTTAACAAACCAACGGATAAATGTATTCTTAAACCACAGTGGGCGTTTCAGATGTGTGAAATAGCCAACGAGTTCAGATAGCAAATGTTGTGGCAAACAGCATTGCCAAGAAGAGCGGTTGATCATGTTCCTAGAAACCTTGGTTTATCAGGGGTTGTCAGTGTAACAGATTGATTTAAACCCAGAAACCATGGTGTGATAAAAGTTACGGTGTTAATTTGGGTTCGATTGAATCAGTGGGCTGTGATTCACCTTCACCTTCATCATCGTCATCATCTTGATCATCCTTATCTTCTTGATGCAGCAGTTTAGCTTGAGGCGAGACGGCGCGCGCAAAATTTTCGACATCTAAAAAGTCTTCTGTGCTGTCCTCGGTGACTAAGGGTTCTGGGTTGATTTTGAGGACTGTGTCTGGCGTGGGTGTTTCTTCGAAAGAGGTACTGTCTTCCTGAGGGTGTGTTTCTGGCGCCACTGTCATCCCGGAATTTGCCGCAGGCAAATATCCGGGATCTCCGTCTACTTTTTGTTTGCGGGGCAATAAGGGTTTTCCGCCTAGCAGCTTAGGTAGGATCCAGTTACTCAACTGCACGCCAACACCTGCGATGATGGACGCCGTTAGTAAGCCTAAACCAATAGGCGCGATAGGCGGGAAGAATAAACATATCGTGCCTGCGACGGTGAATGTCATTAAGCTTAGCTGTAGCCAGCTTGCGCGGTAAGTGCGTTTTGCTAATTCGGTTTGCTTTTCTAGCACAGTAATTTGCGCCTGTAATTTCCGCATTATTCGTGGATGTAAGCGTTCGACTTGTGCAGCTTCTAAAGCGAGTCGACGTTCCACAAGACTATTCTTTCTATGCACATATTGTTTTCGACGTTTATGTAGACGAGAGAATTCTTTAACGAGCGTTAAGCCAACACCGATGGTTGCTAATATGATGGCGGTTGCTGGAAAGACCAATGATACAGTGGTTAAGGCAACGCTTGTGATAGCCACACCAGACTTGATGGCTTTGTGTAAGTTAGATTCTCGACCAAACGTTAATGTGATGGCCATATCCCAAACCGCATTAATGGATAGCAAGGCCAAATGGATAGGAGGAAGGGCGTGCATAACGCCACGTAAACTTTGTGCGATGGGATGGACGACAGCACCTAAAAACTTAAAAAAGAGTTTTGAGAATTTAACAACTTTGTGAATGCCCTGTGAAACAGCGAGTGCACGTGAAGCATGCTCAAGCGACTGGGTTGGTCGCTTGCTTTTGGTCGCAAAGGCGGCCATTTGTTCGTCTATCGAGCCGTTTGGTGTCATCCTAGAAACCTCAGCTGGGCATGGGTATAATGAACGATTCTATCATGCTGTTCGAAAGAGATAAATCATGAAGACTTATTTAGTCGGTGGCGCGGTACGTGACCAATTGCTGGACTTGCCTGTGAAAGAGCGAGATTGGGTTGTCGTTGGCGCGACGCCTGAAACCTTGCTATCACAAGGCTATCAAGCTGTTGGTAAAGATTTTCCCGTGTTTTTACATCCAGAGACGCACGAAGAATATGCGCTTGCACGTACGGAGCGGAAAACCGGTAAAGGTTACACTGGGTTTGATTGCTATGCTGCGCCCGATGTAACGCTAGAACAAGATTTATTGCGGCGTGATTTAACCATCAATGCGATCGCACAAACGCCTGACGGTGGGTTAGTGGATCCCTTCAATGGTCAAGCAGATATTCAAGCCAAAGTCTTGCGCCATGTGTCACCGGCTTTTGTCGAAGACCCCGTGCGCATTTTACGCTTGGCACGTTTTGCCGCACGCTTTGCTGATTTTTCTGTGGCACCAGAGACGATGCAGTTGATGCAACAAATGGTCAAAGACGGTGAGGTGGATGCATTGGTACCGGAACGTGTTTGGCAAGAGTGGCAAAAATCATTAAGTACAACAGCGCCCCATCGATTCATCGAGGTGTTGCGTGATGCCAACGCATTGAATGTATTGCTACCTGAATTAATGGCGCAACGTGATTGGCATCAACCTGAAACGGAAGACTGCCAAGTTCGTTTTTCCGCTTTATTTAAAGGGATCCCGTCGACGGATGTGAGCAATATCACCAAACGTTTTCGCGTGCCCAATGACTATTCGCAGCTCGCTATTTTAACCGCAGCGCATCACGAACAGTTGGCGGCTTGTGAACAAGGTAATGCGGAAATGGTATTACAATTGTTGGAAAAAACAGATGCACTACGTCGACCAGAACGTTTCCAACAATTTTTGTTGGCCTGCGACATGACACAATCCATTTGTGGGAAAGCCTTAACCGCGGTACAACACGTTGATGTTGCACCGTTTGTTAATCAAGGTTTGAAAGGACAAGCGATTGCAGAAGCATTACGCGAAGCGCGTCTTCAAGCTTTGCAGCGTGTTTTGTAAAGGAGTTTTTGCGCAGGTGACAAATACGCGCGAGAATCGCTAGAATTATAATTGTTTTTCACAAAGCCACTTAAGAAATCATATTCTTCAGGGCGTGTTAACATCTTCAAATCCATTTTATTGAATTGGCAAACCGTCATTTGTGGTTGCGCTTTAGGCGTATTGTTTGGCCGCGTTAAGAAAACGACCTGGCACCATTCTCCTTGCCAACCATGAATCGTTTTGACCACATGTTGGTCAGGATATTGCGGGTTACGCATTTGCACCGTGAATGTGTTGCAAGATTTTAAATGATCTAAGAAGGCGGTTTCTTTACTGTGGTAGCCAGAATAAGGCTGAACCACCGTTTCTGGCAGGATCGTATGATTTGCTGTGACATGAAAACGTGCTTGAGTTGATGAAAAAATAGACATTGCTGCGAGAGAAATCGCGAGATATCGAATTAAGAAGTGTTTCATACGCTAATCCTTACCATGTTAGGCAGTAACTCTAGAGTGTTCTTTGGCTGACTGCAAGTGAGGTTAGTTAGCGGGTGAATTTGTGTGGTTTCCTGATATAATGCTTCCTTAATTTAGGAGTTGGCGCACGTGGGTTGCGGTAGGTCTTTCGAAAACACGCATAAATCCATCCCTGGAGCTCGACGGCGGCTATCCCTGCCGCCGACGGTTTTCGAAAAACCTACCGCGCCCCGCGTGGTCAAATGTCCGTAAAGTGTCATATTTTAACGTGCAGAAACAACAATGCCCATTTACGAATACCAATGTCAAGCGTGCCGAGCCACGTGTGAAAAATTACAAAAGATGTCTGACTCTCCGGCAATAGATTGTGAGGCTTGTGGCAAACCCGAACTAGAGCGCCTCATTTCTATGCCAGGCTTTCGATTGAAAGGCACAGGTTGGTATGAGACTGATTTTAAGAATAGCGGCAAACCAGCTGCTAACAAACCGACGGAAGCGACATCCAACACGGATACGCCTTCATCATCATCCACTGACAGCAACAAAAGTGAATAAGCATGGCTAATACAGCAAGAACGCAATATTGTGGCGAAGTCGACGAGACTTTATCAACTCAACAAGTCACCCTATGTGGTTGGGTGCATCGCCGTCGTGATCATGGCGGTGTGATATTTATTGATTTACGTGATCGTGAAGGCGTGGTGCAGGTGGTTTTTAATCCTGAACAAGCAGAAATGTTTGCGATGGCAGAGGGCCTGAGAAATGAGTTTGTGATTCAAGTGACGGGCTCGGTAAAACTGCGTCCAGATGGCATGATTAACGATAAAATTCGTTCCGGTAAAATAGAAGTCGTTGCGGATGCCATTACGATTTTAAACACCGCGGTGCCGCCACCCTTTATGCTAGATGAGCATCAGCAAGTCTCAGAAGAAGTCCGTTTGAAATATCGTTACATGGATCTTCGTCGTCCCGACATGATGGCTAAATTTAAATTGCGTGCGGCGGTTTGTCGCGTGATGCGCGATTACTTTAATGCGGAAGGTTTCCTTGATGTGGAAACACCTGTGTTAACGAAAGCAACACCGGAAGGCGCACGTGATTATTTGGTACCGAGCCGCACACATCCTGGAGAGTTTTTTGCTTTACCGCAATCTCCCCAATTGTTTAAGCAATTGTTAATGGTGTCAGGTTTTGATCGCTATTATCAAATCGTCAAATGTTTCCGTGATGAAGATTTGCGTTTAGATCGTCAACCTGAATTTACGCAGCTGGATGTGGAAGCAAGCTTTGTGGATGAAGCGCAAATTCAAGCGTGGACAGAAGGCTTGATGGTGAAGATTTTCAAGGAAGTGATGCAGTTAGAATTGTCTGGACCTTTTGAGCGCATGACCTACGCAGAAGCGATGCAACGTTATGGATCCGATAAGCCGGATTTGCGCGTTCCCTTAGAATTTGTTGATATTGCAGACTTAATGCAATCGGTGGAGTTTAAAGTATTTTCTCAGCCGGCAAATGATGCGGGTTCTCGTGTTGTTGCTTTAAAAGTACCGGGCGGCGCAGATATATCGCGCAAAGAGATTGATGGATATACGAAATTTGCAGGCATTTATGGTGCAAAAGGCTTGGCCTACATTAAAGTCAATGATTTGAGTGCTGGTCAAGATGGATTACAGTCACCGATTATTAAATTTTTAACACCAGACGTTGTTGATGGCATTGTTAAACGCGTTGATGCTAAAACGGGTGATATTATTTTCTTTGGCGCGGATAAAGCGAAAGTAGTTAACGAAGCCTTGGGCGCACTGCGTGTGAAGATTGGACACGAACGTGGCTTAGCAGAAAAAGCATGGCGTTTCTTGTGGGTGACAAATTTCCCAATGTTTGAATACAGTGATGGGCGTTATTATGCAATGCATCATCCATTCACGCAGCCAGATGCTAAGACTGAAGACATCGATCCTGCGACGACGACAGCGCGCGCTTACGATTTAGTCTTAAATGGCTTTGAATTGGGTGGTGGCTCGGTGCGTATTCACGATCAAACCATGCAGGATGCCGTATTTAAATTATTAGGTTTAAGCGAAGAAGAAGCGAAAGACAAATTTGGATTCTTCCTAGATGCTTTAAAACATGGTTGTCCACCGCATGCGGGGATTGCCTTTGGGATTGATCGTATCGCGATGTTGCTTACTGAATCTGATTCCATTCGCGATGTGATTGCCTTCCCTAAAACTCAGACAGCCAGTTGTCCGTTAACGAATGCACCCCAAGCGGTGGATAGCAAACAATTGTTAGAGCTGGGTATCAAAGTTAACAAGCCGGCGGGTGAAAAAGTCCACGGTTAAAGGAGTGACGAATATGGAATCCTCTTTTCAAAAGCTTATACAAGGTTACCAAACCTTCCGTGAAAAATACGCGACGGGCGATGAATCGGTGATGCGTCGTTTGGCGGTGCACGGTCAACAACCGCAAGTGATGGTGGTGGCATGTAGTGATTCACGTGTCGATCCAGCTTTGTTATTGCAATGTGAGCCAGGTGAATTGTTCATGGTGCGCAATGTCGCGAATATTATTCCCCCTTGTGCCGCTGACGATGCCATGCATGGGGTGAGTGCTGCGCTAGAATTTGGAATTTGTCATTTGCAGGTGAAACACTTAATTATTTTAGGTCACAGTGCGTGTGGTGGGATTAGCGCCTTGCTTAAACAAACAGAAACACGGCCGGGTTCCTTTATTAATCGCTGGATGTCGGTGATTGATTCACACGAGGGTGATGATCCTGATGACGTAGCAAAACAAGCGCTGCATCAATCTCACAGTAATAGCTTAACTTTTCCGTGGTTAAAAGAGCGGGTGGATGCGAAGCAATTGGCAATCCATCGTTGGTTTTTCAATATTCACGATGGTGAAATTCAGGCATACGATGCAAACAAACACACGTTTGAACCCTTAGCATGATGCCACTGTCATCCCGCGCTTGATGCGGGATCTCCGTCAGTTACTACCAGATACACGCATATGAGGATTACATAGTTATGGCAGGTCACAGTAAATGGGCGAACATCAAACATAAAAAAGGCAAAGAAGACGCGAAGCGCGGGAAGCTTTTTACAAAACTTATTCGAGAAATTGTTGTTGCGGCAAAACTCGGTGGAGGTGATGTGAGTTCAAATCCGCGTTTGCGAGATGCGGTCGCCAAAGCGTTAGCCGGCAATATGACGAGAGATACCATTGACCGCGCGGTTAAACGCGGTGCGGGTGATCAAGATGGTGCGGATATGGAAGATATGCGCTACGAAGGCTATGGACCTGCGGGCGTGGCCGTGATGGTGGACTGCTTGACGGATAATCGTAATCGTACTGTCGCAGAAGTACGCCATGCTTTTAGTAAGAGCGGTGGCAATTTAGGAACCGATGGTTCAGTTGCTTATCTGTTTGAAAAACAAGGTCAGTTACACTTTGACAGTGACGTTGACGAAGACAAGCTCATGGAGGTCGCACTAGAGGCAGGTGCAGATGACGTGCAAACTAACGATGATGGCAGTGCTAGCGTGATCACGGCCCCAGAGGATTTCGCTGCAGTTCAAGAAGCGATGCAAGCAGCTGATTTAACCCCCGCGCATGCAGACATCGTCATGCAAGCGAGTACCGCGGTGGATATTGCCGATCAAGACACCGCAGAGAAATTTATGCGCCTGGTCGATATGCTAGAAGATCTTGATGACGTGCAAACGGTTTCTAGCAATGCGGATATTAGCGATGATGTCTTGGCGAAACTGTCTTAGACTTAAAAAGAATCTCACCACCCTTATCAATCCCCCCGCGAATTCCGTGCTTTTTTGAGCGGCGGTTCTTCATCTGCCGTCACACCCTTGTCTGAGGCAACCGACGCGTCACTCACTGCGGGCAAGCTCCTGCTCGCAACACTTGATGCGGCAGGAAAAAAATGAGGGCCCGCGGTTTGTTGTGCAGCTAGCTGCGCCTCAAGTGCTTTTACTCTCGCTTCCGCCGCCTGCCTCTTAACCCGAAACTGTTGCGTCTCAGCCTGCAACCGTGCTGCCTGTGCCTGCAACTGTTGCGTCTCAGCCTGCAACTGTTGCGTCTCAGCCCGCAACCGTGCTGCTTGTGCCTGGTCCGCAGCAGCACGCTGTAACAAAATATTATGATACGGTGCCACAAATGTATCCCACGCCGAACGAATATGCGCTTCACTCTCGCCATGACCCAACGCAGGCGTTTGAATGACTGTCACTAGAACCGCCGTTAACTGTTTTTCATCTAACTGCTCAAAATCAATCTTGCGCACTAATGCTGCCGCCAAGTCACCATTACCACAACGTTGAGACAAGGTACGTTGCAAGCGTATCCGAATTTCCTGCTTCTTCGCACCATCTTTCAGAAACTCACTGAGCAACGCGCGTTTGAGTAGCGGTTTTTCATCCGCAATTTCTGTCTCACGTTGAGATGCAGGTATCTTCCCTGCGGCAATGTCTGCATCCACCATCTCCGCCGCAAACTGCGCCGCATATGCCTCTGCCGCGCGATCTGCCTCGCGCTCATATTTTGCCTGTCTATCTTTTGGCATAATCACTATCCTCCATCATAATTACCCTTTTCCCGACGAACGCCGTGCTTTTTTGAGCGGCGGCTCATCGGCCTTCAGATCCTTATCTAACTCAAGTGACGCATCATGCACTTCTCCTGGCACCACGTCCATCGGGCGTCCTGAGGTGGCAGAAAAGAAAGGTAGTCCCGCTGCTTGTTGCGAGGCTAATTGTGCTTCCTCCGATGCCTGTGCACGTCTAGCAATTTTGACTGGATCTCGATCTGCATGCATGTCCAATATTTTTTGATCCATTACCTCAACCACAGGGTTTGGGTTCGGCCTTAACAGATAATCTTGTTTGCTACGTAAGTGGCTAGCCGAACTGTACTAAATAGGTTGGTTATATCGTGCCTATTCTGTCTTTTTTGCGGATTTCTGCGCAGCTCACGATTGAGTCTAAAATGATCTGGGGAGGGTGTTTTTTAGCGTTTAAGCATAAAATACCCTTATTCTGTGACAAGGTTTGTCACAAACTACCCTTACTTTGTGACAAGAAATGGCATAAACTACCCTTATTCTATGACAGACAGCATCGGGTATTAGGTAAACTATGATAGAGCGACAGATTCTCACATCACTGCGCCAGTGGAGAGCAGATAAGCAACGTAAACCGTTAATTTTAAGAGGTGCACGCCAAGTAGGTAAAACGAGTGTCGTAGAGCTGTTTGGACAAGAGTTTGATCAATTTATTTCATTAAATTTAGAAATTACAGAAGAGCGAGTATTGTTTGAACGTGAGTTACCCATTGATAAATTAGTGCAGTCTATATTTTTTCATAAAAACTGTACGCGAGACAATAAGAAAACTTTGTTATTTCTTGATGAGATTCAACACTCCCCGGAAGCCGTCGCGATATTACGTTACTTCTATGAAAAGGTCCCCGATCTTTATGTCATTGCGGCCGGATCTTTATTAGAAACGCTCATTGATAAACAGGTGAGCTTTCCTGTTGGCCGTGTCGAATACATGTATCTATTTCCTCTAAGCTTTCTAGAGTATTTAAAAGCGGTAGGGGAAGTACAAGCTGCAGAGATGCTGCAAGTGAATGAAGTCCCACCAAATTATGCGCATGAAAAACTATTAGGGTTATTTCATCAGTACACGATGATAGGGGGCATGCCAGAAGTTGTCGCGCATTATGCAGAACACCAAGATTTAACAGCGCTACAAAAAATATATAATAGTCTTTTAGTTGGTTACCAAGATGATGTGGAGAAATATGCTGAGAGTGCGGCACAAGCGCGTATTATGCGTCATATTGTTCGGCATGTGCCTTTAAATGCTGGAGAACGCATTAAGTTTGAAGGCTTTGGGCAATCAAACTATCGATCTCGGGAAGTGGGAGAAGCATTTCGCATGTTAGAAAAATCGATGTTGCTGCAACTCACTTATCCCACGATCAGAACGGAACCGCCTTTTGAGTCTAACCAGAAAAAATCACCTAGATTACAATTCTTGGATACAGGTTTAATGAATCACAGTGTGGGTTTGCAAAAAGAGTTTATTCAATTAAAGGATTTAAATAATTTATATCGTGGAAAATTAACAGAACATATTGTTGGCCAGCAACTGCTAAGTACCGGATTACTCAAGAATAATGAACTGATGTTTTGGGTACGCGATAAAGCACAATCAAGCGCTGAAGTTGATTTTGTTTTGCCACGAGGCAATATGCTGTTACCGATTGAGGTTAAATCAGGGGCAACCGGTGCACTACGATCCTTGCACTCATTTATGGAAAGAACCGCTGGAAAGAAAGCCATACGATTGTATGCGGGAGAGTCTAGCGTTGAAACCATACAAACAGCCAATGGACACAGTTATGAATTACAGCACCTGCCGTATTATTTAGCTGGCGATTGGTTGCTGGAGAGCGCATGACCACCATACTCGGCATTGACCCCGGTTCGCGGGCGACAGGCTTCGGCATTGTACAACTAGACGGCAAGACACCGCGCTATGTGACCAGTGGCTGCATCTCCGTGGCAGATAAACCCTTAGCTGAGCGATTAAGCACCATTTATCAACATTTATCCGAACTCATCGGCGAATACCATGTCACAGAAGCGGCCATCGAAAGTGTTTTCATGCATGTTAATCCCTCGAGTGCTTTAAAATTAGGACAAGCGCGGGGTGCGGCTATTGTCGCGGTTGGCCAACATCAAGTACCATTAGCTGAGTACGCGCCGCGAGCGATAAAACAAGCCGTTGTGGGTTATGGCGCAGCAAAAAAAGATCAAATGCAACACATGGTAAAACACTTGTTAAATTTAAGTGGCACATTACAAGCGGATGCAGCAGATGCCCTGGCTGTTGCCTTGTGTCATGTTAACCACCGGGCCCGACAACAATTAGAGAAAAACTTATGATAGGTCGACTGACAGGACAACTCATTGAAAAGCAACCGCCGACATTGGTGATCGATGTCAATGGTGTTGGCTATGAATTACAAGCCTCCATGCAAACGTTTTATCAATTGCCTGAGCTTAATCAAAAAACGACCTTGTTTACCCATTTAATCGTACGTGAAGATGCACAGACACTCTATGGCTTTATGAAAAAGAGTGAGCGTGAGTTGTTTCGTACCTTGATTCGAGTGACTGGCGTGGGCCCAAAACTTGCGGTGACCATTTTATCGGGTATTGCACCCGATGCATTTGTTGCCTGTGTGCAAGCACAAGATAGTGCGCAGCTTGTTAAAATTCCAGGCGTTGGAAAAAAGAAAGCAGAACGTTTATTGCTGGAGATGCGGGATTTATTGAAAGACTGGCAGGTGAGCAGCGAGAATACGCAACAAGCATTACCGGATAGCATCCATCTCATCGTCCAGGAAGCGACGCAAGCATTAATTGCCTTGGGCTATAAACCGCAAGATGCTTCACGTGCGATTGCGCGTGTTGATGCCGTAGATAAAAGCTGCGAGGACTTGATTCGCGATGCACTAAAAGGAGAAATGGCGTGATAGAATCTGATCGCGTGATTACTGCATCCGCACAAACGAATGAAGACGTCGTTGATCGTGCCATTCGACCTAAAAAGTTGGTCGATTATATTGGTCAACCACAAGTCACGGAACAAATGGCCATTTTTATTGAGGCAGCCAAAGCACGTGCGGAAGCCTTAGATCATGTTTTCATTTTTGGACCGCCAGGTTTGGGTAAAACCACATTAGCGAATATTATTGCGAGCGAAATGGGCGCTGGTTTAAAACAGACATCAGGACCTGTGTTAGAAAAAGCAGGAGATTTGGCGGCGATGCTGACAAATCTTGAGCCGCATGATGTATTGTTCATCGATGAAATACATCGATTAAGCCCGGCCATCGAAGAAATTTTATATCCAGCCATGGAAGACTATAAATTAGATATTGTCATTGGCGAAGGTCCAGCCGCGCGATCCATTAAATTGGATCTTCCCCCCTTTACGTTAGTGGCTGCGACAACCCGTGCAGGTTTACTGACTTCACCATTACGCGATCGTTTCGGTATCGTGCAGCGATTAGAGTTTTACGACGTGCAAGATCTTACGCACATTGTAACGCGCTCAGCAAATATTTTGGGTGTAGAGATGCATGCCGATGGGGCCAAAGAAATTGCAAAACGTGCACGAGGCACCCCGCGGATTGCGAATCGCTTGCTGCGTCGCGTGCGAGATTTTGCTGAAGTGAAAGGAAATGGTGATGTGACAGAATCCATAGCACAACAAGCCTTAGATTTATTAGATGTTGATGTGTACGGTTTAGATATGATGGACCGTAAAATGCTGTTGGCTATCATTGAGAAATTTGACGGTGGCCCCGTTGGCATAGAAAGTATTGCGGCGGCTGTTGGCGAAGATCGCGGTACGATCGAAGATGTCATTGAGCCGTATTTATTGCAGCAAGGATTTATTATGCGTACGCCGCGTGGCCGTATTGCCACAAAACAGGCGTACTTACATTTTGGCTTACAAGCTGCGGAAGCAGATTTAACGAAGGAGATTTAAGTATGTCGGTTTTACATTATTTTTGGCAAGCAGGGTGGGTTGTTAAATTAGTGATGCTGTTATTACTTGGTGTTTCTGTTTTTTCATGGACCGTGATATTTCAACGTAAGCAACATATCAAGCAAATTCGTGAAAAACTTACCGCGTTTAACGAACAGTTTTGGGCTAGCGGTGATTTGACAACATTTTACAATACATTGAAAGATAATGCGGATGCGACAGAAGGCTTGGGGCAGATTTTTATGGCGGGCTTTCAGGAGTTTTTACGCGCGAAGCAACAAGCACATATTACACCGGAACGCTTAATCGAGAGTGTTCAGCGCGCCATGCATAATGCAGAGGTCACAGTGACTGATAACTTAGAGCAGCATCTATCATTTCTTGCAACGATTGGATCGACTGCGCCTTATGTGGGTTTGTTTGGTACCGTGTGGGGGATTATGACTTCATTTCAGGCCCTCGGCGGTGTGCAACAAGCAACGATTGCCATGGTGGCGCCTGGTATTTCTGAAGCCTTGGTTGCAACAGCGTTGGGCTTATTTGCGGCCATTCCTGCGGTGGTTGCTTATAATCAACTAATGCAGCAAGTTGAAAAAATTAATCGTCAGCTAGAAAATTTCCAACGAGATTTTATTAATTTAGTTGGACATCAAGTCCAATAAGCGGAGAGTAAAATTATGGCACGTCGACGTCGCTTAATGGCTGAAATGAATATTGTGCCTTACATTGATGTGATGTTGGTGTTGTTGGTGATTTTTATGGTGACCACACCCTTGTTAACGCAAGGGGTGAAAGTAGATCTGCCCCAGGCGCAAGCCAACAAGATTGATTCTACGCAACAAACGCCGATTATTTTAACGGTTGATGATAATGGTAAATTTTATCTAAACACGGCACCACAAACGGATGTGCCATTGATGGATGATAAAATTACGACCTTGGTTTCTCAACAGTTAGCACACGCAAAACAAAAGCATAATACACGTGATGTGTTGGTGCGTGGAGATGCGCATGTTGACTACGGAAAAGTGGTGAGAGCGATGGTGTTGTTGCAACATGCTGGCGCAGAGACGGTAGGATTGGTCACCACTGACACGAAGAAGGCGTAAGGTTGATGCGCTTGCTGGATTTTCTACGTACTGCCTTAGGCAAGTCGATCTTGCTACACCTGCTGATTATTCTCTTGCTTGTTGTTAACATCCATTCATTTACCTCATCTACACCACAAGCAACAATGGCTTCAGCACAAAAAGTGATTGTGCATGCGAAAGCTATCACGGAGAAGCAAGTTGAACGACAAGTCAACGCAGTAAAGCAGCGTAAGCAAGCGATTCAAGATAAAGCACGTCGTCACAAAGTCGCTTTAGCCAAAGCTAAACGTTTGAAGCAGCAGCGATTGGCCGCGAAGAAACGAAAAATTGCGAAAAAGAAAAAAGCGAAAAAAGAAGCGAAGGCGCGGAAAAAAGCACAAGAGAAAGCGAAAGCCAAAAAGAAACGAGAAAAAATACTTGCTGAGAAAAAGAAAAAGCAACAAGAAAAGGAACGTGCCTTACAAAAGAAAAAGCAACATCAGCAACAAGAGAAATTATTGCAGGACCAATTGCAGGCAGAACAAAAAGAGTTGGCTAGTAGTCAGCAGCGCCAATGGAGGACGGTGTTATCCCATTATAAAACCTTGATTACTGCTGCAATTTCTTCGCAATGGTATGTGCCAGAGGCTGCCCAACAGAATATGTCCTGCCAGTTTCTTATCCGATTGGCGCCTGGTGGTACCGTTTTGTCAGTACAATTGTTAAGATCCAGCGGTAATGCGGCGGTTGATCGATCAGCGCAAGCAGCGGTGTATAAAGCGTCGCCATTGCCGGTACCTAAAGATGCGACTTTATTTAATCAATTTCGTGAGATTCAATTAACGGTGCGCCCGCAAACGGTCACCGCAGTATAAGGAAATTTAGTATGCGCCAAGTAGTACGGGCTTTTTTGATGATGTTGTTTGTGGGGGCTGTTGGAACGTCACAGGCGGCATTACAATTGGAGTTGACCCAGGGTGTGGATGCGGCTATTCCCATTGCTTTGGTGCCTTTCGCGGGTGCAAAAGATGCGCCGACGGATGTGAGTGCCGTGATCAGTGCGGATCTTAATCACAGCGGTCAATTTGCTGTGCTGAGCGCGAATGCTTTTAAACAGGCGCCTCATGATCCTGATGCGGTGAATTACAGTTACTGGCGTCAACTAGGCGCGAATGATGTGGTTGTTGGGGAGATTAAACCATCAGGTGCTAATCATTTCTCTGTTACGGTGGCCCTGGTTAGCGTGGCGAGCAAGCATGTTATCTTCAATAAAACGTTCACAGTGCGCGCGAAAAATTTACGTGCATTGTCACATCATATTAGCGATCGTATTTATCAATCCTTAACCGGTGTAAAGGGGGTGTTCTCTACACGTATCGCGTACGTGTTGGTACAGCGTGCACCTGGAAAAACGACACAATATAAATTAATGGTTGCTGATGCAGATGGGTTGAATGCGCAAGCTATTTTAACTTCACCACAGCCTATCATGTCGCCAACATGGTCTCCGGACGGTACGCATGTTGCTTATGTCTCCTTCGAAAACCAGCGATCGCAAATTTATATTTCTGATGTTGCAACGGGCAAGCGTCGATTAGTTTCTAGTTTCCCTGGTATTAATGGTGCACCGGCATGGTCGCCGAATGGTAAGCAATTGGCCTTTGTTTTGTCGAAAGAATCGGGAAAAACAAAAGTTTATGTGATGGATATTTCTGATAAACAGTTGACGCAAGTGACGACGGGATTGTCTATTGATACGGAGCCAGCATGGGCGCCAGATGGTAAATCCTTAATTTTTACCTCGAACCGTGGTGGTACACCGCAAATTTATCAGGTGAGTCTGGCAACAAAACAAGTAGCACGACTTAGCTTCGAAGGGAATTACAACGCGCGACCCGCATTTACACCAGATGGAAAGTCTATTGTGATGTTACATCGTGAAGAGGGTTTATTTAATATTGCTGTGCAGAATTTACAGACGGGGGTTGTGAGCAACTTAACACAAACGGGCTTGGAGAAATCTCCTAGTATCGCACCTAATGGAAAAATGGCATTGTTTGCGTCGCATTTTGGTGGGCGAGGTGTGCTAGGGATGGTTTCCCTTGATGGGCGGATTAAGTTAAGATTACCGGCTGAGGCGGGAGGCGATGTGCAAGAGCCCGCGTGGTCACCATATTTATCTTAGGGAGAGGATGGCATGAAACAAATCATACAATTGGCTGGTGTTGCTTGTCTTTGCTTGAGCATGAGTGCATGTTCTTGGTTTATGAATAATGATGATGAAAAAGGTGCCGGTGGGCATGCAAGTATTGTTGAGCAGGGCGCACAATCTTATGGTGTTTCCGATCAAGCGCAATTTGATGGTGAAGATGGCGAGTATGGTTTTACTGATGGTCGTCCCAGCAACCAAACGTTTTACTTTGCCTTTGACAACAGTAAAGTGAATACACAGTACGATGCAAATCTAACAGCACAAGCCAATTATTTAAAAGATCATCCTAATGTTAATGTGCGTTTGGAAGGTAATACCGATGAGCGTGGATCACGTGAGTACAATATTGCATTGGGTGAGCGTCGTGCTTTGTCGATTGCACGTTATTTGGAAATACATGGTGTACCTAAGCAGCAACTATCGATCATTAGTTATGGCGCAGAAAAGCCTGTTGTTTTAGGGCATGCAGAATCTGCGTACCATATGAATCGTCGTGTTATGTTGAAATATCCAGATTAAAGTTTAGAAGGGATGAAGCGCATGAGAACTTATCTTATTGCAACGGTGATCGCCGCATGGTTACCATTCAGTTTTGCAGATGCACCTGTCGTGGATGCGTATAGCCAAGGTATGGCTGCACCGATAGCACAACAACAATTTGTGCAGCGTGACGATGTGGTTGATGAGGATGATGATTCGCCGGTGGCGGCCACACCAAGTGTGGACGTTGCTGCACATCCCGCTCCGAGTTTGTCGACACAAAGTCAACTGCAACTTTCAACGCGATTGGATCAACTAGAGCAGCTGGTACAAACTTTACAAGGGCAACTGGAAGTGCAAAGCCATACGCTTGCACAATTGCAGCAGCAGTTAAAGTCTGGTGAGCATGGGGACGTAACAGCAGCACCAAGTGTCGCGACAACGACGCCAACTACCCAGCAAACCCAGGATGCGCAAGCGGAATTAAAAGCGCAAATGGTTTATCAGGCGGCCTATGATGAAATCCGCGCACGTAATTACGCGCAAGCTATGCAAGATTTACAGGCCTTTACAACGACTTATCCTCATAGTCGTTTAGTGCCTAATGCGGAGTATTGGATGGGTGAGTTATATTTGTTGCGTGGCGATAGTAAAAAAGCGATGGCAAAATTGACCAAAGTGGCAAGCGAATATCCACAGCATCCCAAAGCAGCAGATGCCTTATTCAAAGTGGGCTTAATTGAGGCAGATCAGGGTAAGTGGACGCAAGCAAAGCAAATGTTGCAACAAGTTGAGCAAAAATACCCCGAATCTAGTGCTGCACAATTGGCCAGACACCGTATGACCGAGTTGCGTCAGCAAGGTCATTAACTTGTTTCACTGAGAAGGCTTGCCTTCACAGCTGAAATCGGTAAAATGTGGCGCTCTTTGTGGGCCGTTAGCTCAGTCGGTAGAGCAGTTGGCTTTTAACCAATTGGTCCCGCGTTCGAGTCGCGGACGGCCCACCATTTTTTCGGCGTTATTTCTTCGGCACTATTTCTTCAAATATCAACCACTTACAGCTTGATTCATTCAGCCATCTATGGTGACATGAACAGTCATGGAGTTGATTGTTGTTGTCAGGGAGATTGCTTGTGATCCGTACGAAAAAAACTGTCTTATTTGGCTTTGCTACGGCGTTATCCGTTAGTTTGTTATCACCTATTGCATTGGCTGCACCTACCACCGCGAAGCCGGTAGCAAAAAAAGTCGCTGTGAAAGCAGCAAGCAAAGCACCAACCAAGGCAGCAAGCAAAGCACCGAACAAGGTAGCAACTAAAGCAAAGCCAGTAAAAATGATGAAGGCGACCAAGGGCGCTACGCTGGGTGGTAAAATCCCTCACCTATTACAAGTCGATAATCGCATTAAAGCCGCCTGGAATGATTTAGAGGCCGATCGCTTTGGTATTCACAAGGCGGTGGGTGAGTACTTGCCAAAATTTGATATCACGCTTGACGAAGGTCGCCAACGCCGGACAACAACGACAGAAGATACGGATTGGCCGACTAACAGTCAGAAATTCGAAGTGACTCAGTTAGTTTATGACTTTGGTAAAACCACCTCAGATATTAAAACGGCGGAAGACGTTTACAAAAAATCTAAAGTGAATTACAAAAGTGTTCGACAAGATACGATGCTAGATGGTGCAACAGCGTACTTACGTTTGTTAGGCGCTTACGAAACCTTGAGTTATGCCTTACGTTACGAAGGCAATGTGGGTAAGCAGGTACGTATGGAGCAAGTGCGTCGCAAGCGTGGCTCAGGTTACTCTACTGATGTCTTAGAAGTTCAGGCACAATTGTCAGGTGCGAAAGCACGTGTATCACGGGCACAGGGAGCATTGGTGAATGCACAAAATGCTTATCGCCGTACTTTCCATGAAACGGCCACAGAATTATCGACGTTTGCGATCCCTACCTTGCCAACATCTAGTTTACCAAAAACAAAAGAGGCGGCCATTGCGATTGCCTTGCGTACAAATCCAGACATCCAGAAATTAGAGTATGACATTAACATTGACCGCGCAGCGGTGACTGCGGCAGCTTCTGAATTTGCACCATCTATTGATTTAAAAACCACAGCAGATTATCAGCATGATGTGAGTGGTGTGCAGGGGCAGAAAAAAGAATGGACGACAGAAGTGGAAGCGACTTATCCGTTGATTAATGGTGGGTCCGATATTGCTGCATTGAAAGCAGCGCATTTCCGTTTAGCAGCAGATCAGCAGCGCTTAGACGATCAGCGTCGTGTGACAGAAGAAGAAGTGAGCGATGATTGGGATGGTTGGCAGACTTCCTTAGAAAGTGCTGTTTACTTGAAGCAACAATCTGCGCAATTAAAAACATTTGTTAGCTTGGCAGAGAAAGAGCGTCGCATGGGCCGGAAAGACTTGTTGGCGGTGTTAGTTGCTGATAGTAATTACATTAATGCGATTAGTGACAGTGTGGATGCGCAAGTCAATGTCGCGATTGATACTTATACTTTGTTACGACACATGGGTGTGTTGAATGAAACAATGTTTGTTAGCCCAAAGAAATCGCAACATTTTGAGAAAATGGTTCAAGACAAAATTGTCGCTAAGCAACAAGCAAAGAAAAAAATGATCCAGGCGAAGAAAGCGGCCGCAGTTGCAGCGGTTGGACCGACTACGCATAAAAACACGAGAGTGAATACAGTTAAGCAACCTTGGCACACCTATACGCGACCAAGTCCTGCCGCCAAGCAAGCAGCGAAAAAATCAATGAAACAAAGTCAGTTGAAAGCACCGCAGCCAGTTGTTGCTGCCAAGCATCAGCAACATGCGGCAGCAACAACGGTGAAGAGTTTTGATTGGATTTAATGCGGTATCTGTTATTAGTTCGCCTGCATGTTGAGGCGTAAAAAGGAAAGACTGACCCATGGATGAGTTTTTTGTTCGCCTCAGTGCGCGAAAAGGATATGCGATAGAGTTGATGTTGACATCACTCTTTGCAAATCTACTTGCGCTTGCCAGCCCTCTCTATGTGATTCAAATTTTGCAGCGTTATGTTGCGAATGGTGTTGATGGTACCTTAGTCACACTGACTGTTGGTGTGGTCATTGCCATTATCTTAGAATTTCTCTTTCGTATGTTACGTAATCGTTTAGCTTCCGCGGTAAGCTTGTATGCCGATCATGTGTTGGCAACGCGCATTTATTCTATTTTTAACTGCGCGAAGTACGATCATGTGAATAGAATAAACAAAAGCGTGCGACAAGAGTTAATGCACAGCCTAGATATGATTCAGAATGCGTATAGCGCACAGAATATTTGTACCGTACTGGATTTACCTTTCGCGGTTTTATTTCTATTGATGATTACCTTATTAAGTCCTTGGCTAGCATTAATTGTTTGTGTGGCCATTACCATCAGTGTGCTGATGGGGTGGTTGGGGCAACGGCCGATTTCGGGACAAAGCAGAGAATTAAACGAAACGAATATTGCCAAAAACAGTTTAGTTTCTTCTACCATTGAGAATGCAGATACGATTCGATTGTTTAATGCCTGGCCTCAATTGCAAAAAGCTTGGGATACCATTACTGGCAAATCTCGTGAATTACGCACTTGGTTGGAAGGGTACCGTGGCGCATTACAGAATGCATCACAATCTTTGACGGCATTAATGACGGTTGCCATTTATGCGGTGGGTGCCAGATTAGTGGTCGGTGGGCATTTTGATATTGGTGTCTTAATCGGTACGAATATTTTAGCGGCTAGAGCGCTGATGCCGATGTCACGCTTCGCACAGATGGGTGATAGCTTAGTGCGTGCACAGCAAGCAGAGCAACGCTTAGCAGATTTGCAACGTTTACCCTTGGAGTTAGTGCGAGGTACGGCAAAACGTAATTATACGGGAAAAATTGTTTTTCATGATTGTGCTTTTCAGTATCCTGACATGCCCATGCCTTTGTTTGAATCTCTGTCACTGGAATTAACGCCTGGCAGTATCGTTGCGATAAAAGGCCCGAATGCGGCGGGTAAAACCTCCATGGCCAAGCTATTACTTTCTTTGATGGAACCCACACGCGGACAAATTCTTGTTGATGATATTGATCTTCGTCAAGTTTCTGTTGTTTGGTGGCGTCAGCAAGTGAGTTATTTGCCGCAAGATCTTGCGTTTATGAATGCGAGTTTGCAAGACAATTTAATTGTGACTAATCCTGAGACTGCGCCGGATGTGCTAAATAAAATGATTGAATTAGCCGATCTTCGGGAATTTATTGATAGTAGTGCCGAAGGCTTGAATACACGCTTGAATGATCACGGCGATGCTTTATCGCATGGTATTCGAAAACGGATTGCATTGGCGCGTGCGCTGATGACGCAAGGTAATTTAGTGATCCTGGATGAGCCCATGGATAGCTTGGATGAGCAAGGCCAAGCTGCAGTGGTGAATGTCCTTGAGGCACTGAAGCAGCAAGGTAAAACGATTTTATTATTTGGCAACGACGAAAAAACGGTAAATTATGCAGAAACCATTATCGACCTCTCAAAAAAACCAGTCCCAACGGTTACAAAAACAAACGCTTAGATCGGTCTGGCGTTGGTTGTTGGGTGAGCCATCTGAAGAAGATGGCGAGGGTAGCCTGCGCGTTGATGACGTCAAACGCGGGACACACTTATTCCTAGCCTTATTGGTTGCATTGTGTGTTTGTTTCTTGTTATGGGCGGTCTTCGGGCAGCTCGATATTGCAAGCCTCGCGCAAGGCGAAGTCGTACCAAGTTCTAAAATAAAACATGTGCAACATCTAGAAGGTGGGATTGTTAAAAAAATCTTGGTGAAAGATGGTGAGAAGGTGACGATGGGGCAACCATTAGTGGTGCTAGAGTCGACGGCTTCTGGTGCGGATGTGCATCAAATACAAGTACAGTTAGCCTCGTTAAAACTGAATCAAGCACGTTTAAATGCAGAACTGAATGGCTTAGATACGCCGAATTTTCCATTGGATTTAGTTAAGCAGCACCCTAGGTCGGCTGAGCAAGCGAAAAAGCATTTTGATTTTAGGATGAAGAACATTAAAAATAAAAAAACCAGTCAGCATGAACAGGTTGAACAGCGCGAAGCGGAACTTGAAGAAATCAAAGCACGGTTGAATAATTTGAAAAAGGCCTTAGTGCTTTCGAAGGAACAAGTCACGATTTCTGAAGAATTGTTAAAAGAAGATTTAACCAACCGTTACAATCACATTGATTTATTGCGTGAGTCGAATGCGTTAGAAAGTCGCATTCAAGAAGACACCGCTGTGTTGAAAAAAGCAGAATCGACATTGAGCGAAGAGAAATCAGATTTATCGGGTATTGATAATACGTTCAAAGAGGACGTTACTAAAAGCTTGACGGAAACACGACAAAAAATTAATGAGTTGACGCAGCAGTTGGCAAAATATAGCGACAATTTACAGCGTACGACGATTATCTCACCGGTTGAAGGTGTGGTGAAAGAGTTATTTGTGAGTTCAAGAGGGCAGGTCGTCAAAGCGGGTGAAACCGTGTTAGATATCATTCCTTCTGGTGATCAACTTGTGATTGAAGCGCGCTTGCCTGTGCAAGATGTGGGTTATATTGAGGTAGGACAGAAGGCTATTATTCGTTTAGCATCTGGCGATGCGACACGCTTTAATCATCTAGAAGGTGAGGTCGTATTTATTAGCCCGGATACCATTACTCAACCAGAACAAGATCCTTATTACCGTGTGCGTGTGGTCACGGAAAGTGATCACTTTAAAGGGCGTGGATTGAAATACCAATTGTATCCCGGTATTCAGGTGTCTGTAAGTATTATCACGGGTTCACGTTCTATTATGGCTTACCTCTTAGATCCATTTATTGGCGCAATGCGTACCGCGTTGAACGAACGTTAAGAATTCGCACAAAAAAGGGCCCCAGGGGGGCCCAACTGCAAGGAAAGACTAGGGTTAACCACCACCATCAGTGAAGACGTTTGCATTTAAGTCGTTAACGTTATTGCTCAAGTTGTCAGACTCGATGGTTGCGGTGACATTTCCTTCTGAATCTTTAAAGATGATTTGTCCACCTGATAAATCATTGTCTTTACCATCATCTGTTGAGAAAAAGCCCTCTAAAGTAACGGAATTTCCCTCAGAATAGGTGAGCACCAAATCATTTGCATCTTCCTGTGATAAGCTCGCAGTGATTTGTCCTTTCGTTAAGCCAATAAACGTCACGTCATCTTGGCCATTATTATAAGCAGCTGAAATCGTATCGTTTCCGAAGTCACCTTCAAAAATAAAATTATCGTCGCCAACTTCAGCAGTTTCTGAAACAAGACCCGTGAAGGTATCGTTGTTTGCACCATCTCCGTTACCAGTACCTGCAGGACCACCTAGATAAGCGACGCTATCTTTTGTTGCATCAGCCCAAGGGTTACCACTGCCGAGTTCTTGATTGACTGTTTCAAGGCTGCCATCGTAGTCAAAAGAGCCATCAGCAATTTTACTCCGAACACCATTTTCACCAAAGAAGTCTAAAATGGTGATAACGTTATTATCTTGGTCGCCTGCAAATCTTAACTCAAGGTGGTTATTGTCTGGGCTAGAAAACGCTAAGATATCTGCGCTGCTGTTTGCTCCGTGGAACAGTAGGTTGTGTCCTGTGCCTGTCGATAAATCTAAGGTGATGTTACCGATGTCGCCATCAAGAAAGTTGATCTCAATAGTTTCATTGTCACCATTGGTTTCAAATGTTCGATCGTTGTTATCAGGTGCTGCGCCAATTTCTACGTCGGGAGCTCCCTGTTGCTCACCTTCACCTTCACCTTGTGGTTCACCACCGCCGTTACCTTGATTTATATCTAATATATCCTGAGGAAGATTGCTTGGTTGAATGTATTCAAGGTTGTCAGGCACTTCACTATCAGTCGCGCCTAACCAAGCGATAGTGTTAGCATCTCCCATGTTATTACTGTCAGGAATGATGGTTAATACTTTTAGCGCTGAATGCGTTGGTGCATTGGCATCTTCTGCTGAGTAATAATTTTTGAATGTCACACTAGTATTGGCGTTGCCATAGGTGAAGACTAAGTCATGAGAGTTCTCACCGCTTTTTGTTGCACTCAGGTCGCCGGGTAGGATGTTGAGGAAATTCACGTTAATCGTGCTACCGACAGTCTGTGGGTTAATCGTGATATCGCCAATGTCGCTGGAGAAGTCGATGTTAAAAGTGTAGTTGCCATCAGCATCGTCACGTGCCTCCACCGTGTCATCGTGACCAATGTTTACCGTGAAGGGTTCGCTTGGCTCTGGGCTTGGCTCTGGAGTTGGCTCTGGAGTTGGCTCTGGGCTTGGCTCTGGGCTTGGCTCTGGAGTTGGCTCTGGGCTTGGCTCTGGTTCACCAAGTTCTTGGTTTGCTTCTATTTGCGTGGCGACTTCTGCCAAGGTTGCGGTTGAGTCATCTTGGAAAGTAAACGTCAAACCTTGATGATCCTGTGCATCATCAATACTAATGCTGCTACCATCGCTAAAGAAAATAGTTTGACCGCCATCTTCATTGTTGTTAACCGACTGTAGATCTGAAATATCTCGATCTGCCAAGTCAATGGTATCATTACCAGAAGACTCTTCTGAAAATTGGAAAGCTTTATTGCCAAAATTACCGCTTAAAATAATGGTATCATCACCTTCTCCGCCAATGATGGTATCATCACCCGCGCCGGGTATAATGGTGTCGTTACCCTCACCACCAATGATAATGTCAGCGCCAGATGTACCCGTGATAGTATCATTACCATTACCACCGACAAGAAAAGTACCGCTGTGACTCTCAGTGGGGGTGAAGCCGCTGTAATCAATCGTACTACCACCATCTTCAGCTAGCACAATAATTTGTGTGCTACCCTCAGGACGACCACCTTCAGTAAAATTATTTTCCTCTGTGATGTTAATAGTGGTATCGTTGAGAGTAAAGAATATCTTATCAAGTGCTGCTGTATTGACAGTGAGTGATGGGTCTCCCACTACGTCACTGGGGTCTAAACCATTAAAGACTTCGATTGTTTCACTATTATCTGCACCGCGCGTTAATACGAATTGATGGTTATCCCAGTTTTCAAACAACACGGTGTCATTTTCTCCAAGACCATTAATGTCGATATTGCCAGACACAACATCTTTTTCAATCGTGAATACGTGATTGTCTTCAGTACTCGTATAAGTCGTTGCCTCTAAAATCTTTGTTGAGTTTTCTTCATCGATGACGACCTCTTGGAATAAACTTTCTAAGTTTTGTATGCCGGCTCTAAAATAATCACCAGGGTTATAGTGAGAAGAGCTATCATGATCATCCCAGCGATCTTTGTCATTGTCTTCTCTCTTAAGGTAATGATCTTTCATGTCTTCGAAATAGTGATCTTTACTCTCGAATTCTGTTTGGATAAGTTTACCTGCGAAGTCGCCAAGGGTGTTGTAAAGATCATCCAAGAATGGCATTGGCTCAAAGCCTATTTCGCCAGGATCCATACCAGGCGGCATCCAAGGGAGATCTCCTTCTATGCCGGGACCCATACCAGGATTCCAAGGTTCATGTCCGCCCATGCCCATACCCATACCAGGATTCCAAGGTTCATGTCCGCCCATAGAAGGATCCCAATGAGGTTCTCCAGACTCTCCAAAGAATCCGCCTTTCTGAATCATATCGGTCATGCCGCCTTTGAAAGGATCAAAGCTCGCATCGAACCAATCGTCATTGCTATGTTGCCAATTAGCATCGCCGGGCATAAAGCCTTTGTGATCACCGGGCATATGATTAGACATCATGTCGTACAGAGCTTTCGAACCCATATTCATGTCATGGGTCATACCTTCCGGCATGTTTGTCATCATGTCGTGGAACTCAGGGGGCATATTATCCATGTAATCATTTGTATATTGATTCGCAAATTCATGCGCAAGCGGATCCAAGTTTTGCATGAAGTTATTTTTCATGTGAGTCTGGAATTCTGGCATGTTTTTTTCGAACTGTTCTCTGAATTGATCTGCAAACTCAGGCATCTCATTTAAGTCTATCTTATGTTTTTCAGCGGTTTTTGTGAGTGCTTGATTAAATAAATCGTCTACCGTTTTTTCATTAAACATGCCGTCCACAGTGTTCCATGCGGCTTCTTTGATATCATGCGCGGCTTTATTGTGAAGGTTTTGCATGAAGGCAGGTAATTCTGTTGCATCAGCATCACCAGCAGTCGTCGGCGCATTGTCTACATTCGCTTCAGCATGTTCCGCAGGTGCTTGACCAGCTTGGGGGTGTTCGCCTGCCTGAGGCGCTTGTTCCTTAGCGATGGGTTGATCTTCGTCGCCGTGGATTTCATTAGTTGCCGCATTATCATGGGGCTCTAAATGTTCTTGAGGCCCAAGTTGATGGTCATCAACATCTCGATCATTCGACACCTTGTTATTTGCCGCATTGTTGTTTGCAGCACCAGTGTTGTCTTGCTCAGCCATGATCATTCTCCTTGATTCAACATATTTACTCAGCTTACGAGTAATTGTAGAAGGCTACAGATAGATTGCCAGAGGAAACTTGTCTTAAGTAGATTAAGGCATTACAAAAAAGGTAATACCCATGCTTGAGCAGTACATATTGTAAGCATTCTCTCTATGGGGTACGATGAGCGCTGAGAATAAATATTAGGTGGGGGTGCATAAGTGGGTCACGACGCTACTAAAAAGCAGAAAAAACAGGTGAGACTGCGGAAGCTTGAGCATTATGCAAAAGAAGGTGGAGAACCTAACCTCGAGCCCATCGGCCTTCCTCTGAAAACGCTAAGAGAATTAATTGATAAGCATTACTCGGCCAGTGCTCGCAGGTCTCATAGCTCTTCTAATCCTTTGTTGGCTAGCGCGAAGTTGTACCAGGATTGGAGTGCCAAGGGAGAACTCGAGTTATTGGCGTTCATATTGCTATATCATCCTGATAACCATGATTCACAAAAATCTTTCCTTGAAAAATGTCAGGAGCTGGTGCTGCAGGATATTCAAACCTGCATATTGGCGCTTGAAGCTGATCCTAATACTAATACCTCACTGGCAAAACAGATAAGCGGTATAAAATCCTTGTACAACGATCACGATGGTATAAGCGCATGCTATGAATACCTGAGCAAATTACAGGGGCGAAAAATATATTGGACGTTTAGCGGTGGGGCTGATAAAGAGGCTGCTAGTAGAGCGTTGGTTTCGTCCATTCACACCAAGCTCGGCCTCAATGAAGAGGTAACAACAGCAGAATCTACGTCGTTAGCTGAATTAACACCGCTGTCCGATGTAGCAAGACACTGGCGGTACTTGCTGAGATGGGTGAAAAAACTCGATAAGAACCTAGATGCTTTATGGACAACTGGTTTGCTGCAAGAGTCCGTGCAGAAACGCATTGTGCCTTGGCGTAACCAGCTGCATGAGATGCTTGATGAAATGCATGGCTGTTTACTCGAATTAAAATATAACGCACTTTCTGTGCTGAGGCCTATGCTGGAGGAATCTGTTGAGGCGTTAGGCCTGAAGCCTGAGCAACCTTTCCAAAAAGATTTAAAGCGACTAAGTTCTGACGCAAGCAAGTTTTATGTCGCCTATATAAAAGCAAAGCGTATCCACCAACAATATCTTTCCAAAAAAGCAGAGCTGGCATCATGTCAGGACACTTCTAAGCGAGATATTTCGTATCCAGCCACTGATCTTCAGATTGAGGAACTTGAGTGTGCGCTACAGCGGGACGAATACAAAAATAGTGAGAAGCAGCTATTGCTTGCAAAGATCGATTTACTTCCCTATGCTGAGCAATGCCTTGCGTTTGAGAAATCAAGAACGCGCGTAACTAAGATATCTTTCTCATCGAAGGATAATGCTTGGGAAAAAATAGAAAAATCCCTGAAAGCCATTACCGCGAAGAAACTGATTATTGATGTACTCAATCTTGACGCAACGACAATGCCTGATCGAAAACAATACCTCGATAAAATTTGCAGAGGAATAGAAAATGGTTCTCACGTGATAGGTGAGGCAATACGATGGGTTATTGAAAACAGTCCTTGCGTACTAGATGATGCTCGCCTCACTCATTATGCAGAATATATCTACGGCGGCAGGGCGGCGGCATGCCTTGGCGCAGAGATTCACTGGCCTGCCAGCTTTGATCCAGCGTCATCTATCAACTTCATCAAATTGAATTTGCAACACGCAATGAAGCTGCGTGAGAAAGTGCTTCTCGACAGTGCGCTTGCTGTCTCGTTGGCGGATCAAAGTTGTTTGTACCATCAGCTGAATGAGATGGAAGCCCCAGAGGGAGATGATTTGTTCTATAGGAACCAAGCTAAGATCGAGCCGAAGGTCTTAGCGTTGGAGGATGTGTCAGCACAGATTAAGGTGCTCTCGACAACTATTGAGTCGCACACTAAGCTGGCTTTGAAATGGCAACTTCAGTATGTTCGTCAGCGGAGAATGCAGCTTGGGCAGCAGCATCAAAGTGACGATCAGACGCTAAGGCAAACACCTGCACAACAGGAAACAAGTGAGGAGCAGAGGCTTCCATCACAGGAAGAAGCTCACGAACAGACGCAGCAAACATCTATGCCGATGTTAGAGCAACAGCAACAGCAACAGCAACAGGAAGAAACGCCCGAGCAAACGCAATACAAGCAGCGCTTGCAATCGCTATTACAGGCGGGTCTAAAAAGCCTGAGAAAATATATCACCAGTCGGGATTATTATGATGAAAACGGTAGCCTTACATGGTTAGGTTTTTGGAAAGGGGCTTGGCTGCGGAACACCATACTCACGAAAGCGAAATTGAAATTGGCAAAATCAGCTGTTGGAACACTGACTTCATTGAGCGAGGGTGACACCGCTGAAACCTTGGCGAAGACGATCCACAACACGTTTGAGGACTTAAGCACAAAACATACCACGCTTGAGCATGATGGCCCCGAGGATTCGAGTGAGCACAACTTGACCGGTTGTTGGGCTTTTTGGTCCGCAAAACGGTGCGGCGCTAAGCCTTACCATCGCGCGTCCTTTTTCGCTACGAGCCATTTAGGGCGATTGACAGCAGAAAATCTCAAGCAAGCTCGGGCGAATATGCCCCAAGACACTACTACAGCGCCTTATACCCCCACTGGCTGACAAAAATAGCCGCTTTCACACTGAATTGGCGGCTTTTCCCCTTGACTTTTTCCCTTGACTCTAGGAAAATCGGCCGTTCCGTTGGGGAGGGGTGCCCGAGTGGTTAAAGGGGGCAGACTGTAAATCTGTTAGCTTCGCTTACGTAGGTTCGAATCCTACTCCCTCCATTTTGCTTTTTTTAGGCAAAAAAACAGCGGAAAAAGTGAGTTGTTTGCTTGTTATGCGGGTGTAGTTCAATGGTAGAACCTCAGCCTTCCAAGCTGATGGTGTGGGTTCGATCCCCATCACCCGCTCCAATAGCGAGTGGTGTCGTGGGTTAGGGATGACGAATGCAGAGCGTTTGTCGCGCCTAGCCCATATAGCTCAGGCGGTAGAGCACTTCCTTGGTAAGGAAGAGGTCACCGGTTCAAGTCCGGTTATGGGCTCAACGCTTAGTGGGGCAAACAAGTTTAGGCCAGTAGCTCAATTGGCAGAGCGGCGGTCTCCAAAACCGCAGGTTGGGGGTTCGATCCCCTCCTGGCCTGCCAGATATGGCGTGTTAAGGGTATATATAGTATGGCGACAAGAACGACAAATTCGACTACACCTTGGGACACGCTGCGCTGGCTGATCGTTGCGGTGCTGCTGATCGGCGGCATTGTGGCAAATGTTCACTTTTCTGCGCAACCCTTTTTGTGGCGCTTAGGCGCGGGGGTGGGCATTACCATCGTAAGTGCTGTGTTTGCATTGCAAACGGCGCACGGAAAAATCGCTTGGCAATTTTTAAAGGATGCGCGTATGGAAGTACGACGTATCATTTGGCCTACACGTCAACAAGTGATGCAAAGTACCTTAATGGTTGTGGTGATGGTGATTGTATTGTCAATTATTTTATGGGGTATCGATTCGATTATGATTCGACTCGCAAGTTGGTTAACGGGGCAAGGGGGCTAAGGTGTCAGAATTAGATCCAATGACAAAACGTTGGTACGTTGTGCATGCTTACTCAGGCTATGAGGCGCGTGTGATGGAATTGTTGCGCGAACGTATTGCTTTAGCTGGCATAGAAGACCATTTTGCAGAAATTATGGTGCCAACCGAAGAAGTGGTGGAAATGAAAAGCGGTAAAAAGCGTAAGAGTGAGCGTAAATTCTTTCCTGGCTATGTGTTGGTAAACATGGTGATGAATGATGAAACGTGGCATTTAGTGCGTTCATGCCCGAAAGTGTTGGGCTTTATTGGCGGAACCAGTAACCGACCTGCACCGATTTCTGAAGCAGAAGCTAATCACATTATGCAAAGCATGCAAGATAGTGTGGATAAACCGAAACCCAAAACGCTTTACGATGTGGGTGAAGTGGTGCGCGTTAACGATGGTCCATTTGCAGATTTCAATGGCGTTGTAGAAGACGTAAATTACGAAAAAAGCCGCTTACGTGTGGCTGTGACGATTTTTGGTCGTTCAACACCTGTCGAACTTGAGTTCGGCCAAGTTGAAAAAACGTAAAATAACGGGGAGAGCATTATGTCGAGTCTCTATCAATTGATAGCGGTGTCGGCGCTCGTTTGCACCCAAACAGGAGAATGATATGGCGAAGAAAGTCAATGCTTATATTAAGCTGCAGGTCATGGGTGGCGCTGCCAATCCAAGTCCACCTGTTGGTCCAGCATTGGGTCAGCACGGCGTTAACATTATGGAATTCTGTAAAGCGTTTAACGCAAAAACAGAAGACCGCAAAGGTATGCCGCTACCGGTTGTCATTACCGTGTACGCGGATCGCAGTTTCACCTTCATTATTAAAACCCCGCCAACTTCCTACTTGCTACGTCAAGCAGCGAAGATTAAAAAAGGTAGTGGTGAACCTAACAAAAATAAAGTGGGTAAAGTCAGTCGTCAACAATTAATTGATATTGCGAACGTAAAAGAACCTGATTTAACAGCTGCTGAAATCGAAGCGGCTATTCGTACGATTGCGGGCAGTGCGCGCAGTATGGGTATTGAAGTAGAAGGGGTTAAATAATGGCAGAATCAAAACGTTTTAAAGCCATTCGTGAAGTGGTTGAACATGGTAAAGCGTATCCGTTAGTTGATGCGTTGACGACATTAAAGTCTGTTGCCAAAGTAAAATTCGACGAAAGTGTTGAAGTGGCGATTAACTTGGGTGTTGATCCTCGTAAATCTGAACAAATGGTGCGTGGCGCGACAGTATTGCCACATGGTACAGGTAAAAATGTACGTGTTGCTGTGTTTACCCAGGGACCAAATGCTGAAGCGGCGAAAGCAGCCGGTGCAGATATCGTTGGTTTTGAAGACCTAGCAGAACAAGTGAAAGCGGGTCAGATGGATTTTGATGTGGTCATTGCGTCTCCTGATGCAATGCGCATCGTGGGTCAGCTGGGTCAAATCTTAGGGCCACGTGGGTTAATGCCTAACCCTAAAGTGGGTACGGTCACACCTGATGTGAAAAAAGCCGTAGAAAATGCGAAAGCAGGACAAGTGCGTTACCGTTTAGATAAAAACGGTATTATTCATTGCGCTATCGGCAAAATAAGTTTTGATGCTGACAAACTGCAAGATAATTTAATGGCATTAATTGCCGATTTGAAAAAAGCCAAACCAACCGGGTCGAAAGGTGTGTTTTTGAAAAAAATCACAGTCTCTTCAACCATGGGGCCTGGCTTATTGGTAGACCAAGCTGGTCTATAAAAAATTTCTACGGCAGGTGAGAGCCCGCCGTCGGAGACCGTAGGTGTGAAAGAACGGGTGTTTTTTCACTTAAGGGAAGTGGTCCGCCTACGCAGACGGTGTTGATGATGTAAATCATTAACCCAAATTGGGAGCAAGTAACATGACACTACGTCTCGCTGATAAGCAAGTCATTGTTGCTGAGGTAGCTGAAGTGGCTGAGAAGTCTGTCACCGCTGTGATGGCGGAATACCGTGGTTTAACGGTGGCGGAAATGACTTCGTTGCGTCAAGAAGCGCGTAATGCCGGTGTGTTTTTGAAAGTTGTTCGAAACACATTAGCAAAACGGGCTTTGGAAAATACACAGTTTGACTGTATGCGTGATGCATTGGTTGGGCCGTTGATGCTAGCTTTTTCAGAAGATCCCAGCGCACCGGCGCGCTTGATTCGTGACTTTGCAAAAAGTCATGATAAGTTAGTTGTGAAGCATATATCGATTGGTGGTGAACTACTCGATGCGTCACAGTTGGCAGCAATTGCGAAATTGCCAAACCGCGACGAAGCGATTGCGAAACTGATGGGTACGATGAAAGCACCTATCACCAAGTTCGTACAAACCTTGGCTGCACCGCATACCAAGTTAGTACGTACATTGGCTGCTGTTCGCGATCAAAAAGAAACTGGGTAATTTATTAACTTTTACAACAAGGGGAATTTCATATGTCCGCGATTACTAAAGATCAAATCCTAGATGCTATTTCTGATATGAGCATCATGGATGTTGTTGGCTTGATTGAAGCGATGGAAGAAAAATTCGGTGTAACAGCTGCGGCTGCAATGCCTGTTGCGATGGCCGCTGCTGGCGACGCAGGTGCTGCTGCAGAAGAAAAAACTGAGTTTGACGTCATCATGACAAGCTTTGGTGACAACAAAATTAATGTCATTAAAGCAATTCGCGCTATTACAGGCTTAGGCTTGAAAGAAGCGAAAGATATGGTAGAAAAAACACCTGCTACAGTGAAAGAAGCTGTTAGCAAAGACGATGCAGAAGCTGTCAAGAAGCAACTTGAAGAAGCTGGCGCGGCTGTCGAAGTTAAGTAATGCCATGATAATGGGTGCAGGCGTTGTCTGCACCCATTTTGTATTTTTATTGCTGACCGTTTGAGGAAACAACCATGCCAGATCCATCACAAAGAGCACAAATTCTTTGGAATAGCCGTCGTAAATCTTTTGGTCGATTACCAGAAGTAATGGCTGCACCCTATTTGTTAGCACCACCATTAGATTCTTACAAAGAGTTTGTTAATGCGGATGCCATTGGTCGGGATGAATATAGCGAACAAGATAAAAATTCAGGTTTGCATGATGCGTTTAGCTCAGTGTTCCCTATTGTAAGCTATTCAGGTTATGCGGAATTACAATATGTGGGCTACCGTATTGGTCAGCCAGTATTCGATGTGCGTGAGTGCCAAATGCGTGGCATCACTTACGCCGGTGCACTACGCGTTAAATTACGCCTAGTCATTTATGATAAAGAAACGTCTGGCGCGAATAAAGCCGTTAAAGACATTAAAGAACAAGAAGTTTACATGGGTGAGTTACCGCTGATTACAGAGCGCGGAACTTTCGTCATTAACGGGACAGAACGGGTTGTGGTCTCTCAGTTACATCGTTCACCGGGTGTCTTCTTCGAGCATGACAAAGGTAAGACACATTCCTCTGGTAAATACCTATTCTCTGCACGCGTTATCCCTTATCGCGGCTCTTGGTTAGATTTCGAATTTGATCCCAAAGATATTTTATTTACCCGTATCGACAGACGTCGTAAATTGCCGGTGACTATTTTGTTGCGTGCTTTAGGTATGTCGACAGAGCAAATTCTTGATACCTTCTTCTCTACCGACAAGCTGCATATTGATGCTGTGGATGAGAAAGTGTCGGTAAAAGCGATCGCAGAAAAAGCATCGAAGACAACTAAAACGGCTATTGCAACCGCAGCAGCTAACATGGAAGCGATTTCTGTGTTGACGGTAACCATGGAATTGGTGCCGGATCGTTTGCGTGGTGATATTGCCCGTTTTGATATTAAGGGTCGTAACGACAAAACTTACGTTGAACAAGGTCGTCGTATTTCTGCACGTCATGTGCGTGAAATGGAAAAAGACGGCGTGCAATTATTGCAAGTACCAGCAAATTATTTGGTAGGCAAAGTATTAGCACGCGCTATTATCGATACCGAAACCGGTGAAGAGTTAGCCGCAGCGAATAGTGAAATTACCCCAGAAATTTTGGCGAATATGGTGAATGCGGGTATTTCTGCATTCGAAACATTGTACATCAATGAAATTGACCACGGTCCTTATATTTCTGATACCTTGCGCATTGATCCAACAACGAGTCGTTTAGAAGCGTTGGTGGAAATTTATCGTATGATGCGTCCTGGTGAGCCACCAACAAAAGACGCCGCAGAAAACTTATTCCAAAACTTATTTTTCAACAGCGACCGTTATGATTTGTCAGCGGTTGGTCGAATGAAATTTAATCGTCGTGTTGGGCGCGACAGTATTGAAGGTGAGCCGATTTTATCTGAAGAAGATATTTTAGCTGTGATTCAAACCTTGGTCGCGATTCGTGATGGTAAAGGCGTTTGTGATGATATCGATCACTTGGGTAACCGACGCGTGCGTTGCGTGGGTGAGATGACTGAAAATCAATTCCGTATTGGTTTGGTTCGTGTCGAACGCGCGGTGAAAGAGCGTTTAAGCCAAGCAGAATCTGATGAACTGATGCCACAAGATTTGATTAATGCTAAACCTATTTCTGCTGCAATTAAAGAACATTTTGGTTCTAGCCAATTGTCGCAATTCATGGATCAAAATAACCCATTATCAGAAATTACGCACAAGCGTCGTATTTCTGCATTAGGACCTGGTGGTTTGACGCGTGAGCGTGCGGGCTTTGAGGTTCGTGATGTGCATCCAACGCATTATGGTCGTTTATGTCCGATTGAAACACCTGAGGGACCAAACATTGGTTTGATTAACTCTCTATCTATCTATGCACGTTTAAACGAATACGGCTTCATTGAGTCGCCTGTTCGTCGTGTTGTTGATAGCAATGTCACGAGTGAGGTTATCTATCTTTCTGCGATTGAGGAAGGTGGTTTTGTGATTGCGCAAGCGAATGCTGTCGTTGATAAAAACGGCAAGCTCACCAATGATTTGGTGCAAGCGCGTCATCAGGGTGAAACGATTTATTCGACACCTGATAAAGTAGATTATATGGATGTTGCACCGCAACAAATGGTATCTGTTGCTGCGGCGCTAATTCCTTTCTTGGAACATGATGATGCTAACCGTGCATTGATGGGATCAAACATGCAACGTCAGGCTGTGCCTACCTTGCGTGCAGATAAACCATTGGTTGGTACGGGTTTTGAGCGCAAAGTGGCGGTTGATTCAGGTATTACTGTTGTTGCTAAGCGTGGTGGTATTGTTGATTTTGTTGATGCATCTCGTATTGTGATTCGTGTGAACGATGCGGAAACCCAAGCGGGTGAAACCGGTGTGGATATTTACAATCTTGTTAAATATATGCGTTCCAACCAAAATACTTGTATGAATCAACGTCCATTGGTGCGAGCAGGTGATGTTGTTTGTCACGGCGATGTGATGGCAGATGGTGCATCCACCGATATGGGTGAGCTTGCGCTGGGTCAAAATTTATTAGTGGCCTTCATGCCTTGGAATGGTTACAACTACGAAGATTCTATTCTGATTTCCGAACGTTTGGTGGAAGAAGATCGCTTTACGACGATTCATATTGAAGAATTGTCTTGTATCGCGCGTGATACGAAGTTAGGTACCGAAGAAATTACAGCGGATATCCCTAATGTTGGTGAAAATGCGCTAGGCAAACTGGATGAGTCCGGTATTGTTTATGTAGGTGCAGAAGTTGAAGCCGGGGACATCTTGGTTGGTAAAATCACACCGAAAGGTGAAACCCAACTAACACCGGAAGAAAAATTGCTGCGCGCAATCTTTGGTGAAAAAGCGTCTGATGTGAAGGATACTTCATTGCGTGTACCAACAGGTACCACCGGGACTATCATCGATGTGCAAGTCTTTACACGTGATGGTGTTGAAAAAGATGAGCGTGCATTAAGTATTGAAGCAGCTGAAATTGAACGTGTAAAAACAGACTTTGCTGATCAATTACGTATTTGCGAGAATGATGCGTATGCGCGTATTGAAAGATTATTATTGAGTGAGAAAGCTGCGGGTGGCCCTAATGGCTTAAAATCTGGCGCAGCGATTACGACAGACTATTTGAAGGACTTACCTAAAGCACAGTGGTTGGATATTCGTTTAAAAGATGAAAATGCGAATGCGCAATTAGAGAAGCAAATAGCGCAATTGAAACAATTGCGACAAGCGCATGATGAGAGACTGACATTGCAGCGTCGCAAGATCACACAAGGTGATGATTTGGCACCGGGTGTATTAAAAATTGTGAAGGTGTATATGGCGGTGAAACGTCGTGTGCAACCGGGTGACAAGATGGCGGGTCGTCATGGTAACAAAGGTATTATTTCTACCATTGTACCAGTCGAAGATATGCCTTATCGCGCAGATGGTACAACCATGGATATCGTATTAAATCCATTAGGTGTTCCATCACGGATGAACATCGGTCAGGTATTGGAAACGCATTTGGGTTGGGCTGCGAAAGGCTTAGGTAATAAAATTTCGCGGATGTTAGATGAGCAACGTGCTGCATCAGAAATGCGGGCATTCCTTGAAGACGTTTACAACACCGATAGTTATCACCAGACAGCGATCAAAGATATGGATGATGACCGTCTGACGGAATTTGCCGAACATTTACGTGATGGTGTGCCAATGGCAACACCTGTATTTGATGGTGCTTCTGAAGCAGAAATTAAACGCATGTTAGCACTAGCGGATTTACCGACATCAGGTAAATCGACTTTGTATGATGGACGTACTGGTGAAGCATTTGAATGCCAGGTCACCGTGGGTTACATGTACATGCTGAAACTAAATCACTTGGTTGATGAAAAGATGCATGCGCGTTCTACCGGCTCTTATAGTTTGGTTACTCAGCAACCTTTGGGTGGTAAAGCACAATTTGGTGGCCAGCGTTTCGGTGAAATGGAGGTCTGGGCGCTAGAAGCTTATGGTGCGGCATATACCTTGCAAGAAATGCTGACAGTAAAATCAGATGACGTGTTGGGTCGGACTAAAATGTATAAAAACATTGTAGATGGTGACCATCGTATGGATTCTGGTATGCCGGAATCATTCAATGTATTGATTAAAGAAATATTGTCACTTGGCTTAAACATCGAATTAATCAGAGATTAACCTTTGAGGAGATAGCGACTATGGTGGATTTTAACGCGGCGCATACCACAGAAACCCAACATAACATGACGGGTGCGACCTCCATTGAGGTGACTGATGCAGAGGATAAACATCCAATGAAGGATGTTCCTTTCATGAGTGATTTATTGAGTTTTGTCACCCCAGAACAGCAACGCCAAGCGTTGACTGGCCTGAAGATTTCAGTGGCATCACCCAAAGAAATTTTGGCGCATTCATTTGGTGAAGTAACTAAACCAGAAACAATTAACTACCGAACGTATCGACCAGAACGTGATGGTTTATTCTGCGCAAAAACCTTTGGTCCTATCAAGGATTATGAGTGTTTGTGTGGTAAATATAAGCGTTTAAAGCATCGTGGTGTGGTCTGCGAGAAGTGTGGTGTTGAAGTTACCTTGTCGAAAGTGCGTCGTGAACGTATGGGTCATATTACCCTAGCGTGTCCTGTTGCCCATATTTGGTTTTTGAAATCACTTCCTTCACGTATCGGTCTATTGTTGGATATGACGCTGCGTGAGATTGAACGTATTTTATATTTTGAAGCCTTTGTTGTGGTTGATCCTGGCTTAACCGATCTTGAACGCGGACAACTACTGACAGATGAAAATTATATTGAAGCTATTGAGCAGTATGGCGATGACTTTGATGCGCGGATGGGTGCGGAAGCCATTCAGCAATTATTGTTAAGCGTCGATCTTGAGGAAGATGCGGTTAATCTCCGCGAAGAGTTGGCATCAACGACGTCTGAAACACGTATTAAAAAGATTAGTAAACGTCTTAAATTAGTGGAAGCATTTATTGGTTCAGGTAATCGACCTGAATGGATGGTGATGGAAGTATTGCCTGTGTTACCACCAGATTTGCGTCCATTGGTTCCCTTGGATGGCGGTCGTTTTGCGACATCTGATTTGAATGATTTATACCGTCGTGTGATTAACCGTAATAATCGTTTGAAACGTTTATTAGAGCTTAATGCCCCTGACATCATCGTGCGAAATGAAAAACGTATGTTGCAAGAAGCGGTGGATGCTTTACTCGATAATGGTCGACGTGGTCGTCCAATTACGGGCACGAATAAACGCCCATTGAAATCTTTGGCTGACATGATCAAAGGTAAGCAAGGTCGTTTCCGTCAAAACTTATTAGGTAAACGTGTCGATTATTCTGGTCGTTCCGTTATTGTTGTTGGGCCTACCTTAAAATTACACCAATGTGGTTTGCCGAAGAAGATGGCTTTAGAGTTGTTTAAACCCTTTATTTTCAGCAAATTAGAGTTACGTGGCTTGGCGACAACGATTAAAGCTGCGAAGAAAATGGTTGAAAAAGGTAGCCCTGAAGTTTGGGATATTTTGGAAGAAGTGATTCGCGAACATCCGGTACTATTAAACCGTGCACCAACACTACATAGATTGGGTTTACAAGCTTTTGAGCCTGTCCTCATTGAAGGTAAAGCAATTCAATTGCATCCTTTGGTTTGTGGTGCATTCAACGCCGATTTCGATGGTGATCAAATGTCTGTGCATGTGCCGTTAACTATTGAAGCACAGCTCGAAGCGCGTGCATTGATGATGTCGACGAATAATGTCTTATCACCTGCGAATGGTGAGCCGATTATCGTACCATCACAAGATATGGTCTTGGGCTTGTATTACATGACGCGTGAAGCAATCAATGCGAAGGGTGAGGGCATGGTCTTCTCTGATGCAGAAGAAGTAATGCGTGCCTACCAAACGGGCGTGGCATCGTTGCATGCTAAAATTAAAGTGCGCTTGAATGCAAAAAATACGGGTGATGATGCCGACATAGAGTTAGTGGATACGACGATTGGCCGTACCATCGCTTTTGGTATTTTCCCGGAAGGTTTGCCGTTTAGTTTGTTAGATCAACCTCTGACGAAAAAACGTATTTCATTCTTGATTAAGACATCTTACCGCTCCATTGGTCTGAAAGAAACGGTTATTTTTGCCGATCATTTGATGTATACCGGTTTTCATTATGCGACACGTGCCGGTGTTTCTATTGGTGTGAATGATTTAGAAATACCTAAAGAAAAAGCGAATATCATCCAAGGCGCGCAGGATCAGGTGCGTGAAATTGAACGACAATATTCCTCTGGTTTGGTGACACAAACAGAGCGTTACAATAAAGCGATTGATATTTGGGCGCATACCAGTGAACAAGTGGCTCGCGCGATGATGAATGCAATTTCTAAAGAGGAAGTCGTTAATAAATCGGGTGAAACAGTCATACAGGATTCCTTTAACTCAGTCTTCATGATGGCTGATTCTGGCGCCCGGGGTTCTGCTGCGCAGATTCGTCAGTTAGCGGGTATGCGGGGTTTGATGGCAAAACCGGATGGCTCGATTATTGAAACACCGATTACAGCGAACTTCCGTGAAGGTTTGAATGTATCGCAATACTTTAGTTCAACGCATGGTGCGCGGAAAGGTTTGGCGGATACCGCGTTAAAAACAGCGAACTCTGGTTACTTAACGCGTCGTTTGGTCGATGTGGCACAAGATTTAGTGGTTGTCGAAAGAGATTGTGGTACAGCACACGGGATCACATTGTCTGCCTTGATTGAAGGTGGTGATGTGGTTGAACCTTTGCATGAACGTGTATTGGGTCGTGTACCTATGCATGATATTTGTGTGCCAGGCTCAGAAGAAGTGGCTATCGAAGCGAATACTTTGCTGACGGAAGAGTTGGTTGAGAAAATTGAGGCGATGGGACTTGATCAAATCGTTGTGCGATCTGCTATTACCTGTGAAGCGACTTACGGTGTATGTAGTTTATGTTACGGTCGTGATTTAGCACGCGGACATCAGATTAACCCAGGTGAATCTATCGGTGTGATTGCAGCGCAATCCATTGGTGAGCCGGGTACACAGTTAACGATGCGTACTTTCCATATTGGTGGTGCGGCGTCTTCAACATCGGCAGTTAGTAGCGTTCAAGTGAAAGCAAGTGGTAAGGCCAAGTTCAATAATGTGAAAGTGGTTGAGCATGCGAATGGCCATTGGGTAACGGTTTCACGTTCATGTGAAATTGTGATGACGGACAAACAGGGTCGTGAGCGTGAAAAATATAAATTACCTTATGGTGCCAATTTGACGGTGGCTGATGGTCAATCTGTAGAGGGTGGCCAAGTGATTGCAACGTGGGATCCACACGTACATCCGATTATTACAGAAGCGGCGGGTTTTGTGCAGTTTGTTGACTTCGTTGATGAACAAACCATGAAGCGCCAAGTAGATGACACAACAGGCTTGTCTAGCATTGTGATTATCGATGCGAAACAACGTGGCGCGAAAGATTTACGTCCGATGATTCGTTTGCTTGATAAAGATGGTAATGAGCTTTGCTTGCCAGGTACCAATGTGCCGGCGCATTACTTCTTGCCGATAGATGCCAGTGTTCAATTAGATGATGGCGCGGAAGTTGGCGTGGGTGATGTGCTATCACGTATCCCGCAAGAATCTTCAAAAACGCGTGATATTACGGGTGGTTTGCCACGGGTTGCGGATTTATTCGAAGCACGTACGCCGAAAGATGCTGCGATTTTGGCAGAAACATCGGGTCTTGTGAGCTTCGGTAAAGAAACCAAAGGTAAGCGTCGTTTAGTGATTACAGAGGCTGGCGGCGAAGTCCATGAAGAATTGATTCCGAAATGGCGTAGCATCATTGTCTTTGAAGGTGAGCACGTTGAGAAAGGGGAAACCGTTGTTGATGGTGCGGCAAATCCACACGATATTTTGCGCTTGCAAGGGGTGGAAGCCTTATCTGATTACATCACTAACGAAATTCAAGAGGTGTATCGTTTACAGGGTGTGAAGATTAATGACAAACATATCGAAGTGATTGTTCGTCAGATGTTACGTAAAGTACGTATCACGTCTTCGGGTGATTCAAAATACTTGCCGGGCGAACAGGTTGAGTTTACACGTTTGCGACAGGTTAACCGTGACTTACAAGCGGAAGGTAAGCAGCCAGCGTTGTTTGACCGGGTCTTGTTGGGGATAACGAAAGCATCCTTGTCGACAGAATCTTTCTTATCTGCGGCGTCATTCCAAGAAACGACCCGCGTGTTGACGGAAGCGGCTGTGAGCGGTAAGTGTGATGAATTGCGTGGTTTGAAAGAAAATGTATTGCTTGGCCGTTTGATTCCTGCAGGTACAGGCTTGGCATACCATCAAGCATGTATGAAAGCGGAACAAGCAGCGAAAGAATCTGCACAGAAGAGCGAGCTAACGGCACAAGACGTTGAAGACGCATTGAGCCTGGCTTTGGGTGGTAATGCCGGTGGCACGCCAACCTTGAGTGCTGATGATGCTTTGGGTGCTGCATTGTCTGGCTTGGATGCCCCTGCATCTGTTGAGCCAGCGCCTGCACCAGCACCAGCAGCGCCACCTGTATTTGGTGCGGCACCAATGCCCCCGGTGCAGGATAAACCTGCAGGTGAGGGTGACGCACAGGAAGGTTCTGAGTAAAATCACTGCCATCCCGTGCTGCTGTTACTTGCTAGTGTTACCAGGAAACCCCGGCCAAGTGCCGGGGTTTTTACCGGTTCGGTATGCCTTTCAAAAAGACGCACACTAACTGCCGTCCATGGCGCTCGACGCTGGCATCCCTGCCGCCGACGCTTTTTGAATACACTTAACCACAACTCCCTGAACAACCCGGCATGCAGGATGCTGCGTGTCGTTTTTTCGCGGCGAGAATACGTTTGATAAGTAGCGATTTTTTCACAATGTTTCTCCGGGTTTCATCGGTGCGCACCAAAAACAGGTGCTGATGCCGCAATCAGCAGAATGAGCGTGTTTCGCTGCTAAAATGCGTTTAATCAGTTGTTGCTTCATTTTCATTATCCTCTAAATATTCTTTAAACCATAATTGTAAGGTCTCGGGACCAAGATTATCGTAAACATAGGATAGCCACTTTGCAAATTCATCATTAAGAATGGACTCAGCATTTTCTTTAAAGTGTTGCTTTTCAGATTCGCTGGTGGGCTGGTGATGGATGAAGTGGCCAAAGTGGGTTTTGCCGAAATCCATGTAATCCCGGGTAAATAAAATGAAGGTATGCCACATGTCATCGACTTCGCTAAATTCTGGCTGCATGTAGGATTTAAATTGTAAATCGGGATTATTGGGCGTAGCGGCCAAATCTGAGCGGTGCTTAGCATTTAGCCAGAGGAACTTCATGAGTTGGGCAAAGGCCTCTTCAGCAGAGAGCGTATTGCCTGGATAATCCACACGATAGCGAGCTAATATCTCAGGATAGTCTAGCGCGAGTAAGGCGTTTAGCTGAGGGAGGCATGTTTGCATGAGCAGCCTTTTGTTCCTGTCAATGTTGGTGGATTGTATTATTATTTATCACTCCAGGTCAAGCACTTTAGAGACCTTTGGATAAATCCTACGATTGCCTGCCGATCGCTTGACAATAGGGTGGTGCATCCGTAGAATTCGGCCTCCCATCCTTGTGGGTGGCCCATATTTCAGCGTTTTTCGTCGTGTAGGTTTATGCGGCAAAGTGGCGCTTTTGTGTAATTTTGGAGAGGCTTGATGCCAAGAATTAACCAACTAGTAAGAAAGCCGCGCGCTAGTCGCCGGACGAAGAGTACGGTACCTGCCCTGAAGCGCTGTCCGCAGCGTCGTGGGGTATGTACTCGTGTGTATACCACCACCCCGAAAAAACCGAACTCAGCGATGCGTAAGGTCGCCCGTGTTCGTTTGACTAGCGGCTACGAAGTGCCCGCGTACATCGGTGGTGAAGGCCATAACTTACAAGAGCACTCTGTGGTCTTGATTCGTGGTGGTCGTGTGAAGGATTTACCGGGTGTTCGTTATCACGTTGTACGGGGTAGCTTGGATACTGCTGGGGTCTCTGGTCGTAATCAGGGTCGTTCTAAGTATGGTGCTAAGCGCCAGAAAGGCGACAAGAAAAAGTAGGATAGCGCATGTCTAGAAGAAGAGAAGCCGAGAAGCGAGAAATTTTACCTGATCCTAAACTAGGTAGTAAATTGATCGCGAAGTTCGTTAACCACGTGATGTCACGTGGCAAGAAATCAATTGCAGAGAAAGTCGTCTATGGCGCCTTGATGCAAGCGTTCGAAAAAGTCAAAAACAAAGTGAACGCAGAAGCGGTTGAAGGCGAAGGTGGCAATGAAGATGGCGGCCAAGCTGCAGCCATTCTAAAATTCTTTGATATGTGTATGGATAACATTCGTCCTGCGGTAGAAGTAAAATCTCGCCGTGTGGGTGGTGCAACGTATCAAGTGCCGATTGAAGTGCGTCCAGCACGTAGCATGGCGTTAGCGATGCGTTGGTTGGTCGAAGCAGCTAAGAAACGTGGTGAAAAAACCATGGTAGGGCGCTTAGCAGGTGAATTATTAGATGCCTTTGCAGGCAAGGGGTCGGCGGTGAAGAAGCGTGAAGACACGCACCGTATGGCGAAAGCAAACCAAGCGTTCGCGCATTTCCGTTGGTAATTATTTAAAGGGGGACATCACGTGGCACGTGATACGGACTTAAATCAATATCGTAACGTCGGCATCATGGCGCATATCGACGCGGGTAAAACAACAACGACCGAGCGTATCCTCTATTACACCGGTGTGTCTCACAAAATTGGTGAAGTGCATGATGGTGCTGCGACCATGGATTGGATGGAGCAAGAGCAGGAACGTGGTATCACGATTACGTCTGCTGCGACCACCTGTTACTGGTCTGGCATGGACAAGCAATTTCCTCAGCATCGTGTCAACATTATTGACACCCCTGGGCACGTAGATTTCACGATTGAAGTAGAACGTTCCTTGCGTGTATTGGATGGTGCTGTCGCGGTCTTCTGTTCAGTAGGTGGTGTAGAGCCGCAATCTGAAACAGTTTGGCGTCAAGCAAATAAATACAATGTGCCACGTATGGCATTCGTCAACAAGATGGATCGTGCGGGTGCAAACTTCTTGCGTGTGGTTGAGCAAATTAATACACGCCTAGGTGCTAATCCTATTCCATTACAGTTACCTATTGGTGCTGAAGAAAATTTCCAGGGTGTTGTAGATTTAATTCGCATGAAGGCGATTTACTGGAACGAAGATGATCGTGGCATGACTTACGAAGCAAGAGATATTGCAGAAGAGATGCAAGCTGAATGTGCTGAGTGGCGTGAAAAAATGGTAGAAGCTGCTGCAGAAGCCAATGAAGAGCTTATGCATAAATACCTTGAAGAAGGTGATTTGTCTGAAGAAGAAATCCGTGCAGGTATTCGTGCACGTACGATTAACAACGAAATTATCCCAGTCATGTGTGGTTCAGCCTTCAAGAACAAAGGTGTGCAAGCATTATTGGATGCAATGATTTATTACATGCCTGCGCCGCACGATGTGGAAGCCATTACGGGTGAAACAGAGGACGGCGAGACAGCTAAACGTGAATCTACCGATGCTCAACCATTTGCTGCATTGGCCTTTAAAATTATGACAGACCCATTTGTGGGTACTTTAACCTTCTTCCGTGTTTATTCCGGTGTGCTAAATTCTGGTGACACTCTATACAACCCGGTTAAAGGCAAAAAAGAACGTGTTGGACGTATCTTGCAGATGCATTCAAACAGTCGTACAGAAATTAAAGAAGTGCGAGCAGGTGATATTGCTGCTGCCGTGGGTCTGAAAAACGTGACAACGGGTGATACGCTGTGTGATCTGAAGAACATCATTACTCTAGAGCGTATGGAATTCCCTGAGCCAGTGATTTCTGTTGCTGTAGAACCTAAGACTAAGTCTGATCAGGAAAAAATGGGGATTGCGCTTAACAAATTGGCGCAAGAAGATCCTTCTTTCCGTGTACACACTGACGAAGAATCTGGTCAAACGATTATTGCCGGTATGGGTGAATTACACTTGGATATCTTGGTTGATCGCATGCGTCGTGAATTTAGCGTGGAAGCGAATGTTGGTAAGCCACAGGTTGCTTACCGTGAAACAATTCGCCAAGGCATCGAGCACGAACACAAGTTTGCGCGTCAAAGTGGTGGTCGTGGTCAATTCGGTCACGTGTATTTACGCATTGAGCCACGTGAACCTGGTGAAGGTTACGAATTCATTAATGAAATCGTTGGTGGTGTGATTCCTAAAGAATATATTCCTGCCGTTGATAAAGGTGTGCAGGAGCAGATGGAAAATGGTGTGATTGCGGGTTATCCTGTCGTCGATGTACAAGTCACGCTATATGATGGTTCTTACCATGATGTCGATTCCAGTGAATTGGCGTTTAAGATTGCAGGTTCGATGTGCTTTAGAGAAGGCGCGAAAAAAGCGAAGCCAGTTATCTTAGAGCCTATGATGAAAGTAGAAGCGGTTACCCCTGAAGAATATATGGGTGATGTGATGGGTGACTTAAACCGTCGCCGTGGTCTAGTGCAGGGAATGGAAGATGGTCCATCCGGCAAGATCATTCGTGCAGAAGTGCCATTGGCGGAAATGTTTGGTTATGCGACGGACTTACGTTCTATGTCGCAAGGCCGTGCAAGCTACTCAATGGAATTTGCGAAGTATAATGAAGCCCCTGCAAATATTGCAGAAGGTTTGATGGAGAAAGCGTAAAAGCGCTAATTTTTTTTTGAACTGTATTATGGGTTCAAGGGTCTGTTCCTAAAATTCCGATTTTAGGAACAGGTCCCAAGAAGCTCGACATAGCAAAGAGGCAATGAAATGGCAAATAAATTTGAACGGAACAAACCCCACGTTAACGTTGGTACCATCGGACACGTGGATCATGGTAAAACAACCTTGAGTGCAGCGATTGCGACTGTGCAAGCGGCAGCTTTGGGTACAGAAGCACGTAGCTTCGCGGATATTGATAATGCGCCTGAAGAAAGAGAGCGTGGTATTACGATTGCAACATCGCACATCGAATACGAATCAGTAAACCGTCACTATGCTCACGTCGATTGTCCTGGACATGCCGATTACGTGAAAAATATGATTACGGGTGCTGCACAAATGGACGGCGCGATTCTTGTAGTGAGCGCAGCTGATGGTCCTATGCCACAAACACGTGAACACATTTTGTTGGCTCGTCAGGTTGGTGTGCCTTATATCGTGGTTTTCTTGAATAAAGCAGACATGGTTGACGATGCTGAATTATTAGAGCTCGTTGAAATGGAAGTGCGTGAATTGCTAAGCAGCTACGACTTCCCTGGTGATGATATTCCTGTGATTACTGGTTCTGCGCTGAAAGCGTTGGAAGGTGATCAAAGCGAAATTGGTGCGCCAGCCATTGGAAAATTGATGGAAGCTTTGGATACTTACATTCCTGAGCCAGAACGTGAAATCGACAAACCTTTCTTGATGCCAATTGAAGATGTATTCTCAATCTCTGGTCGTGGTACTGTTATCACCGGTCGTATTGAGCGCGGTATCGTTAAAGTCGGTGAAGAAATTGAAATCGTTGGTATTAACGACACGCAAGTAACAACGGTTACTGGTGTTGAAATGTTCCGTAAATTGCTTGACGAAGGTCGTGCAGGGGACAACGTAGGTTTATTGCTACGTGGCTTGAAGCGTGAGCAAGTGGAACGTGGTCAAGTTGCTGCGAAAAAAGGTTCTATGAAGCCGCATACTAAATTTGAATGTGAAGTTTATATCTTGTCGAAAGATGAAGGTGGTCGTCATACACCATTCTTCAAAGGGTATAAGCCACAATTCTACTTCCGTACAACGGATGTGACCGGTGACGTGACCTTGCCTGAAGGCGTTGAAATGGTCATGCCTGGCGATAACATCAAAATGGTTGTTGATCTTATCAACCCAATTGCGATGGAAGAAGGTTTGCGCTTCGCGATTCGTGAAGGTGGTCGTACCGTGGGTGCGGGTGTTGTAGCGAAAATCTTTGAGTAATGATAACTAGGGGCTGCTGTTTACAGCATCCCCATTTTTGAGAAGAGAACAACGATGGCAGTCAAAGTCAGTAAAAGTCAAACGATTCGGATTCGATTAAAATCTACCGATCACCGTTTAATTGACAATTCAACCCGTGAAATCGTGGATACGGCAAAACGTACCGGTGCGCAAGTGCAAGGTCCAATTCCATTGCCTACACGCAAAGAACGCATTACGATTTTGACCTCACCACACGTGAACAAAGACGCGCGGGATCAATATGAAATTCGTACGCACAAGCGCTTAATTGACATCGTGCAGCCAACGGATAAAACCGTTGATGCATTGATGAAATTAGATTTGGCCGCGGGTGTGGATGTTGAGATTACCGTAGATTAGGAATGAAAAAATGAAAGTCGGTGTAGTTGGACAAAAAATCGGTATGACGCGAGTCTTTCAAGAAGATGGCGTAGCAGTGCCCGTGACGGTAATTGAAGTCAAACCGAACACGATCACGCAAATTAAAACATCAGCTCATGATGGTTATGCCGCTATTCAGGTGACAACCGGTTCTCGCAAAGCGAATCGTGTCCCTAAAGCAGCTGCAGGTCATTTTGCGAAAGCAAATGCTGAGGCTGGACGTGGTTTGTGGGAATTCCGTTTGGCGGGCGATCTTGACTCAAAAGCCGAAGGTGCTTTGAAAGTTGGGGATGCCTTAGATTTGAATGCATTTGTTGCGGGTGAAGATGTTGACGTAACAGCGCATTCCCGTGGTAAAGGGTTTGCTGGTGCGATTAAACGGCACAACTTTAGCATGCAGCCTGCGAGTCATGGTAACTCTTTGGCGCATCGTGCACCGGGTTCTATCGGTCAAAACCAGACACCACGTCGCGTGTTTAAAGGTAAGAAAATGGCGGGGCAAATGGGTAATGTGCGTAAAACTGTGCAGAATCAAACCTTGGTGAAAATTGATGTTGAACGCGGCTTATTCTTAGTCAAAGGTACAGTGCCTGGTGCACCAGGTGCCAGCGTGATCGTCAAACCTGCCGTGAAAGCAAAAGAAGGCGATAAAGCATGAAATTAACCATGGCAAGCGCTGCTAGCAGCAAAAAGAATATTGAATTGGCCGATGCTGTCTTCAATGTGGATTTTCGTGAAGGCTTGATACATCAGGTTGTTACTGCATGTTTTTCTAACTCACACTTGGGTTCTAAAAAACAAAAGACACGTAGTGAAGTAAGTGGTGGTGGTCGTAAGCCTTGGGCTCAAAAAGGTAGTGGTCGAGCGCGTGCGGGTAGTATTCGTAGCCCGATCTGGCGTTCTGGTGGTAGAACATTTGCCGCGAGACCTCATGTTGGCCAACAAAAAGTGAATAAAAAAATGTTCGCGGGTGCATTGCGTAGCGCACTTTCTGAGTTGGCACGTCTTTCTCGATTGCATGTTACGGACAGTGTTTTGCTAGAAACACCGAAAACCAAAGATTTAATTGGCAAATTAGCGGGTTTGAATCTTAAAAATGTGTTGATTGTTGTTGAAGCTTTTGACAAAAATTTATATTTGGCTGCACGTAATTTACCAAACGTGTCGGTTTGCCTATCTACAGAAGTTGATCCATTGCGCTTGTTGCGCCATGAGCATGTTTTGATGAGTGAGCCAGCTGTCAAGAAAATTGAGGAGTGCTTTTCATGAGTGCACATCTAATGCAAGTTATTGCAGCCCCCCATGTTTCTGAAAAAAGTAGCATGGCTGGTGAAGCGAATAACCAATATGTTTTTAAAGTTGCAAAAAATGCGACAAAGCACGATATTAAGCGTGCAGTAGAAGAAATTTTCAAAGTAACGGTCAGCGCTGTGCGCACCCTGAACTTTGAAGGTAAACGTAAGCGCTTTGGGCAGCGTCCTGGGCAACGTAACGCGTGGAAAAAAGCGTACGTGAGCTTGCCAGCTGGCCAAGAAATTGATTTTGCAGTAGAAGGTTAACCCCATGACAGTTATCGTAAAAAAAGCTAAACCAACTTCTGCCGGACGCCGCTTTGTTGTACAAGTGCGCGAAACGGAATTACATAAAGGTGCGCCGCATGCTGCGTTAGTTGCACCGAAAAAACGTTGTAGTGGCCGTAACAATGCGGGTCGCATTACCGTTCGTCATCGTGGTGGCGGACACAAACGTCAATACCGTATCATTGATTTCAAGCGTAACAAAGATGGTGTGCCAGGACGTATTGAACGTTTAGAATATGATCCTAACCGTACTGCGCATATTGCTTTAATATTATATGCAGATGGTGAACGTCGTTACATTATTGCGCCAGAAGGCTTGTATAAAGACGCTGAAATTATTTCAGGTGCAGATGCGCCGATTAAAGTGGGTAATACCTTGCCGTTACGTAACATATTAGATGGTACGAATGTGCATTGTATCGAATTAAAAGTCGGTAAAGGTGCGCAGCTAGCACGTAGTGCCGGTACGAGTGCTCGTATTGTTTCACACGAAGGTGCATATGTTGTTTTACGTATGCGTTCAGGCGAAGTTCGTCGTGTACTAGCTGATTGCCGTGCAACAGTTGGTGAAGTCTGTAACGGAAAGCACAACTTGCGTTCACTCGGTAAAGCGGGTGCATCTCGTTGGCGCGGTCGTCGCCCAACAGTGCGTGGTGTTGTTATGAATCCGGTTGATCACCCACATGGTGGTGGTGAAGGTCGTTCGTCTGGTGGTCGTCATCCTGTATCACCTTGGGGTGTGCCAACGAAAGGGTACAAAACTCGTAAGAATAAACGCACCAATAATATGATTGTTAAACGTCGCCAACGTAAACGCGATAAGTAGGAGAAAGTATAGTGCCACGTTCCTTAAAAAAAGGTCCTTTTATCGACCATCACCTGATAAAAAAGGTAGATCAAGCGGTTGCGACTAACAGCAAAAAACCGATTAAGACCTGGTCGCGTCGTTCAGTGATTGCACCAGAAATGGTGGGCTTAACGATTGCTGTACATAATGGTCGTTTGCACGTACCTGTTTTTGTGACTGAAGCGATGGTTGGACACAAGTTGGGCGAGTTCGCGGCGACGCGTACTTATAGAGGTCACGCAGCAGATAAGAAAGGCAAGTAGGGGGACGTGATGGAAGTTGCAGCACATGTAAAAGATGTCAGATTTTCCGCTCAGAAAGCGCGTCTGGTGATTGATCAAGTTCGCGGTTTGCCCGTTGAGCGTGCCTTAGATATTTTAACATTCAGCACAAAGAAAGCGGCTGGTGTGATAAAGAAAGCGTTGGAGTCTGCGATTGCAAATGCAGAAAACAACAATGGTTTAGATTTGGATGCGTTGTTTATCTCAACTGCTTATGCAGATGAGGCAACAACACATAAACGGTTTCGTGCGCGTGCGCGCGGACGCTCTAACACGATTTTGAAGCGTGGTTGTCATATCACGTTGAAAGTATCAGAAAAAAGTGAGAGTCACTAATGGGTCAAAAAGTTAATCCAATTGTTATCCGTACTGGTATTACCCGCGACGCTAAAGCGCGTTGGGTTACCAAAAAGAAATCAGCATTTGCGGACATGTTGTTCCGTGATATGCAATTACGAGAGTATTTGCAAGCTAAGCTAGGTCATGCGGGTATTAGTAATATCCAAATTGATCGACCTGCGAAAAATGCTGTGGTCACCATCAAGGCTGCAAGACCGGGTATTATCATTGGTCGTAAGGGTGAAGATACAGAAAAATTGCGCGCACAAGCTAGTAAAATCATGGGTGTGCCCGTGCATGTGAATGTAGAAGAAGTTCGCAAGCAAGAGATGGATGCTAAGTTAGTCGCTGAAACGATTGCGCAGCAATTAGAAAAACGGATTATGTTCCGTCGTGCGATGAAACGCGCTGTTTCTTCTGCACTACGTGCTGGCGCATTAGGTATTAAAGTGCGTGTTGCTGGGCGTTTGGGTGGTGCAGAGATTGCACGTAGCGAATGGTATCGTGAAGGTCGTGTGCCGTTACATACTTTCCGTGCTGATATTGATTATGGCACAGCAAGAGCACAAACCACTTATGGTGTGATTGGTGTGAAAGTTTGGATTTATAAAGGGGATGTTTTTCAGCGTGGTAATAAGCAGGAAGACAATGCCGGCGAAAACTCAAAAACTGACAAAAGTAGAGGATAGGCGAGATGTTACAACCGAAACGAACTAAGTTTCGCAAACAACAGAAAGGTCGGAATCGCGGTGTTGCTACAACTGGCCATAAGGTCAGCTTTGGAGAATACGGCTTGAAGTCCACCGGTTGGGCGCGCATTACAGCACGTCAGATTGAAGCGACACGTCGAGTGATTTCCCGTCACTTGAAACGGACAGGTAAAGTGTGGATTCGCTTATTTCCGGATAAGCCTATTACAAAAAAACCTTTAGAAGTTCGTCAAGGTAAAGGTAAGGGTAATGTGGAGTATTGGGTAGCGTTAGTAAAACCTGGTACCGTGATGTTTGAAATTGAAGGTGTATCAGCAGAGTTGGCGCGCGAAGCTTTATTACTTGCTTCCGCTAAATTACCTGTTCGTACTACTTTCGTTGAAAGAACGGTGATGTGATGAATGCATTAAATGAATATCGTCAAATGGACGGTAAAAAATTACAGGAAACTTTGGCAAGTTTGTTGAAAGAGCAATTTAACTTGCGCATGCAAAAGGGCACGGGTCAATTGGCTAAGCCGCATTTGTTGCGTCAAGTACGCCGTAATATTGCGCGTGTTAAAACTTTATTGCGGGGTGAAAAAGCATGAGTGAAGAACAGTTAAAAGGCTTGGTTCGTGGCGTCGTTGTTAGTGACGGCATGATGAAATCTTGTGTGATCAAAGTTGAACGTCGAGTGAAGCATCCTTTGTTGGGTAAGTATATTAAGCGTTCTTCAAAATTCATGGTGCACGATGAAGACAATGTCTGCAAAGTTGGGGACACCATTAGCATCAAACAAACGCGTCCGACGTCTAAGCGTAAAAGCTGGGCATTGGTCGAGGTTATTGAAAAAAGTAGGTAATTGAGATGATTCAAACAGAAAGCATGCTTGATGTAGCCGACAACAGTGGTGCACGCCGCGTGATGTGTATCAAGGTGTTGGGTGGTTCCAAACGTCGTTATGCACGCATTGGTGATCAAATTAAAGTGACCGTGAAGGAAGCGATTCCACGCGGTAAAGTGAAAAAAGGTGACGTTATGCTGGCGGTTGTTGTACGCACAGCGAAAGGTGTTCGTCGTCCAGATGGTTCTTTGATTCGTTTTGACGGTAATGCAGCTGTCCTGCTTAATCCGCAGAAACAGCCGATTGGTACCCGGATCTTTGGCCCAGTGACTCGCGAATTGCGTGAGGCCTTCATGAAAATTATTTCGCTTGCACCGGAGGTGTTGTAATGAGAAAACTAAAAACAGGTGATGACGTTATTGCAATTGCGGGCAAAGATAAAGGTGCGCGCGGTAAGATTTTGAAAGTTGTGACTAAAGCCAAGAAAGGCAAGAAAGCAACGCTAAAAGTATTGGTTGAAGGCTTGAATAAAGTGAAAAAACATGTACGTCCTGATCCACAGCGTAATCAGCAAGGTGGTATTTTGGAAAGAGAAATGCCAATGGCATTTTCTAATGTAGCTATTTTCAATCCTACAACGCAAAAAGCAGATAGGGTTGGGTTTAAGGTGTTGGAAGACGGAAAGAAAGTCCGTGTATTTAAGTCCAACGACGAAGTGATTGATATTGAAGGTTAAAGACTATGGCAAGGTTTAAACAATTTTATCGTGACACCATCGTCAAATCGTTGATGGATAAGTTCAAGTACAAAAGCGTCATGCAGGTGCCTAAAATCACCAAGATTACATTGAACATGGGTGTTGGTGAAGCGGTAAACGATAAAAAACTCATGACAAATGCGGTGAAAGATCTGACAGCGATTGCGGGGCAAAAAGCAGTAGTAACGCTGGCACGTAAATCGATTGCGGGTTTTAAAATTCGTGATGGTTGGCCAATTGGTTGCAAGGTAACGTTGCGTGGTGAACGCATGTATGAATTCCTTGACCGTTTGGTGTCTATTGCATTACCGCGTGTACGTGATTTTCGAGGCTTATCGGGTAAATCTTTTGATGGAACTGGTAACTACAGTTTAGGTATCAAAGAGCAAATCGTTTTCCCAGAAATCGATTATGACAAAATTGACAAAATTCGTGGGCTGGATGTCTGTATTACGACGTCAGCTAAAACCAACGCAGAAGCACAGGCGTTATTATTAGCGTTTAATGTGCCTATTAAAGTGAAAGCAGAAGGGTAAACCATGGCACGATTAGCAAAAATCCATAAGGAAAAAAAGCGTTGGAACTTAGTTCAACGTTTAGCGAAGAAGCGTGACGAATTGAAAGCCGTCATGAGCGATGAAAAGAAAGATGATGATGAACGTTTCGCAGCAGAAAAGCGTTTTCACGCGATGCCTCGTAACAGCAGTCCTTCTCGTCACACACGTCGCTGCCAATCTTGTGGCCGACCACATGCGGTATACCGCCGTTTTGGTTTGTGTCGTTTATGTATCCGTAAAGCCATCGGTGAAGGTATTATTCCTGGCTTGAAAAAAGCTAGCTGGTAGCGCGAGGAAAAATAGTATGAGTATGCAAGATCCTATTAGTAACATGTTAACCTGCATCCGTAATGGGCAGATGGTACAGAAGCCTTCCGTGGAATTTCCACATTCTAATGTGCAAGAAGCGATTGCTGGTGTGCTAAAGAGTGAAGGTTATATTATTGATTTTACGGTGAATACCGATGGTGTTAAAAAGACGCTATCTATTCAGCTGAAATATCATCAGGGTGAGCCTGTGATTGAAATGTTGAAGCGCGTTTCCAAGCCTAGCTTGCGAACTTACAAGAACTCTAGCGATATTCCGCAGGTGCGTGCTGGATTAGGTACCGTGATTATTTCAACCTCGAAAGGGGTGATGACGGGTTCACAGGCTAAAGCTGCGAATGAAGGCGGCGAAATTTTGTGTTACGTCGCGTAACGGGTGGAGAAAACTATGTCTCGAGTCGCAAAACAACCAATTAAATTACCACAAGGTGTCGCGCTGAATGTGAATGCTGCACTGGTAAACGTCAAAGGCCCAAAAGGTGAAATGAATCATGAATTACCGAAAGGTATTCAAGTGGACGTTGCTGATAATGTTGCAACCATTTCAATTACTGCTGTCGCAAAGAATGGTACGGTGGATCAGACATTAGTGGCATTGTCGGGCACGAACCGCGCGCTAATTAGTAATATGGTTCACGGTGTGAGTGAAGGTTTTGAAAAGAAATTAGTGTTAAAAGGGGTGGGTTACCGCGCACAATTGCAGGGTAAGAAACTCAATTTAACCTTAGGTTTGTCGCATCCAGTGGTGTATGAAGCCCCTGAGGGTATTACGCTGGAAACACCGTCTCAGACTGAGATTTCAGTCAAGGGTGCTGACAAGCAAGTGGTAGGGCAAGTGGCGGCTGATATTCGTAGTTATCGTCCACCAGAGCCTTACAAAGGTAAAGGGATCCGTTATGCGGATGAACATATTTCTCTGAAAGAAACGAAGAAGAAGTAGGCCATGATTAGTTCTAAAATTAGACGCGCACGTCGCGCATTGAAGACACGCAGTAATTTGCGTCGTCAACGCAATGGATTTCCCCGTCTTACCGTGCATCGCACTGGGCAGCATATTTATGCGCAGTTGATCACGCCGGCGGATGCGAAAGGGCTAACAACAACATTGGCGAGTGCGTCAACGTTGATGCCTGAATTACGCAAAACTTATGGTGGTAACATGGCGGCTGCGGCAGCAGTTGGTAAACATGTTGCAGAGCAAGCAAAAGCGCAAGGCATTAGCCAAGTCGCTTTTGACCGTTCCGGATTTAAATATCATGGTCGTGTGAAAGCATTAGCAGACGCAGCACGTGAAAGTGGCTTAGAATTTTAAAGGTGATTTATGGCAAGCTTTGATCAATCAACAAAAAGCGATGGTTTTCAAGAAAAATTAGTGCGCGTTAACCGTGTCGCGAAAGTGGTAAAAGGTGGACGTATTTTCAGTTTCTCCGCACTGGTTGTTATCGGTGACGGTAAAGGCCGTTTAGGCATGGGTTTTGGTAAGTCACGTGAGGTGCCTGCTGCGATTCAAAAGGCGCTAGAAAGTGCGCGTAGAAACTTAGTGACGATTAATTTAAAAGATACAACTTTGTATCATGAAATCGTTGGGCGTCATGGCGCAACACGTGTCTTCATGAAACCTGCATCAGAGGGTACCGGTATTATTGCTGGTGGCGCGATGCGTGCGGTATTTGAAGTACTTGGTGTGCAAAACGTTTTGGCTAAGTGTATTGGTTCATCTAACCCGATGAATGTGGTACATGCCACTATTAATGGTTTGCAGCGTATGGCGACGCCTGAAGCGATCGCGGAAAAACGCGGTATTAGTGTCGCGAAAATTTATGAGGAAGCTGCAGATGCCTAAGCAATTGAAAATTACGTTGGTTCGTAGCCCTATTGGCACACGACCAGGACATAAAAAAAGTTTAGCTGCACTGGGTTTGCGTAAAATACGCCAATCAGTTGTGCAACCTGACAATGCATCGACTCACGGTGCGGTGAACAAAATCTCATATTTATTGAAGGTAGAGCCATGCGATTAAATACATTAAAGCCACAACCGGGTTCCCGGCATACGAAAACTCGTTTGGGCCGAGGTATCGGTTCAGGCAAAGGTAAAACGGCAGGTCGTGGTCATAAAGGTCAGCGCGCACGTTCTGGTGGTTACCATAAAGTTGGTTTTGAAGGTGGTCAAATGCCTTTGCAACGTCGACTACCTAAGTTTGGTTTCAAAAGCCGTAAAAGCATGGTGTATCAGCAGTTACGTTTAGATGCACTGAATAAATTGACTGAAACAGATATTGATATCGAACTATTAAAGAAGCACAACCTTGTTGGCACACAAATTTTAACAGTAAAGATTTTTCTTGCTGGTGAAATTACGCGTGCGGTTAACATTAAAGGCTTACGTGTTACAGCGGGTGCTCGCAAAGCGATTGAAGCAGCCGGTGGAAAAGTCGAAGTCCCAGTCGACGTTGAAAGCGAGGCTTAAGGGTGTCTAAAGCCAAAGGTCTCAGCGTTTCCAAGGGTGGATTATCTGAACTCAAAAAGCGTTTGCTGGTTGTGTTCTTCACCTTATTGGTTTACCGAATTGGTGCGTATATTCCAGTGCCAGGTTTGGACGCTCATCGTTTGGCAAGCTTATTCCATCAACATCAGAATGGTATTCTTGGTTTATTTAACATGTTCTCTGGTGGTGCGTTATCACGCTTCACTATTTTTGCCTTGGGGATCATGCCTTATATTTCAGCCTCGATTATTTTGCAGTTGTTTACTTCCGTATCACCAGCGTTAGAGCAGCTTAAAAAAGAAGGTGATTCTGGTCGACGTAAGATTAGTCAGTATACGCGTTACGGCACCTTAGGTTTGGCTGCATTTCAAGGCATTGGTATTTCCCGTTGGTTGGTTAGCCAGGGGATTGCGGTAAACCCAACGTTTCACTTTTATTTTGTGGCTGTGGTCACCTTGATGACTGGTACAATGTTTTTGATGTGGCTCGGTGAGCAAGCGACAGAGCGTGGCATTGGTAATGGTATTTCTCTCATTATCTTTGCGTCGATTGTATCGCGTTTACCGTCTGCTGCAGCGACTCTGCTAGAGCAAATGCGAGAAGGCCAGATTCAAGGGTTTGCAGTATTAATTATTGCGATTCTTATTTGTTTGATTATTGGTTTTGTGGTGTATGTGGAAATGGGGCAGCGTCAAATCCAAATTAAGTATGCGCAGCGCCAACAAGGGCGTCGCATGTACGGCGGGCAAAGCAGCCATTTACCTTTGAAAGTGAATCTGTCGGGCGTGATTCCACCGATTTTTGCATCCAGTATTATTTTGTTACCTGGTACGGTTGCGCAGTGGTTTAGCTCAAGTCCTGGTATGCGTTGGTTAAGTGATGTGAGCTTAGCGCTTCAGCCTGGGCAGCCATTGTATATGGTGGTATTTTCCATTGCGATTATTTTCTTTAGTTTCTTTTATGCGGCGTTAACGTTTAATCCACGTGAAACGGCGGACAATTTGAAACAGTCTGGGGCATTTATTCCTGGAATTCGTCCTGGCGATCAAACCGTGCGTTACATTGACAAGGTGATGACAAAATTAACCTTAATCGGCGCATTGTATTTAGTGTTGGTGTGTTTGGTACCTACATTTTTCGTGATGACATGGCATGTTCCCTTTTATTTTGGTGGTACGTCCTTGTTGATTGTGGTGGTTGTGGTAATGGATTTTATGGCGCAAGTGCAATCGCATTTAATGTCGCACCAATATGATTCCTTATTACGTAAATCGAAATTGAAAGGTGGTTTAAAGTCTTAAGCCGTCAGGAGAGAAATGATGAAAGTTAGAGCATCTGTAAAGAAAATGTGTCGGAATTGTAAGATTATCCGTCGTCATGGTGTGGTTAGGGTCATTTGTACCGACCCAAAACACAAACAGCGTCAAGGATAGGAAGCTATCTTGAAAAAGCTTCGTTTTTGCTTGAATTTCAAGCCGTTTTACGGTACTCTTCGCCCCCTTTTTGGGGCGTTTATGCCCATCGGTGTTAATGCCGACTTGAGGAGAAAATAGTCTATGGCTCGTATCGCAGGTATCAATGTTCCTGTTCAAAAACATACCAATATCGCATTGACCTCGATCTATGGGGTTGGCCGTTCCCGTGCAAATAAAATTTGTACGTCTGTCGGTATTGAACCCAGTCGCAAAATTAAAGATTTGACTGAGGCAGAGTTAGAACAGCTTCGTACAGAAATTGGTAAATATGCTGTTGAGGGGGATTTACGTCGAGAAGTCTCCATGAACATCAAATCGAAAATGGATAAAGGTTGTTACCAGGGCGTGCGTCATCGTCGTGGTTTGCCGGTGCATGGGCAGCGGACCAAAACGAATGCTCGTACGCGGAAAGGTAAACGTCGCGGAAAAGCGAAATAGTTAAGTTAGGAGAATAAACGACATGTCAGAAGCAACGCCAAGTACCGCGGATGCAGAACACCTCAAAAAAGCCTCAGCTGCTAGTGCAGTTGAAAATATTTTGAATGAAGAGAATGATCCGACTGAGAAAAAGTCTTCGTCATCTACTCGTCGCAAAAAGCACAAGCGCCATGTTAGTGATGGTGCGCTGCATGTTTATGCGACGTTTAATAATACCGTTATTTCATTTACTGACGCGCAAGGTAATCTTCTTACCTGGTCAACCTCCGGTGCCGCTGGTTACCGTGGTGCACGTAAGAGTACACCGTTTGCTGCGCAAGAAGCGTGTAAGAACGCAGGTCGCAAAGCGATTGATGAGTACGGTTTGAAATGTGTGACCGTTTATATCCGAGGACCGGGGCCTGGCCGCGAAGCCAGTGTTCGTGCGGTTATTGGATTAGGCTTAAAAATTACTGAAATTATTGACGTGACAGGTATTCCACATAATGGTTGCCGTCCACCGAAAAAACGTCGCGTCTAAGAGGAAGCAATTATGGCAAGGTACTTGGGACCAAAATGTAAATTAGAACGTCGGGAACGTACCGATCTTTTCTTAAAGAGTGGTGTACGCTCACGCGATAGCAAATGTCGTGTGGACACGTTGCCTGGGCAACATGGTAGTCGTGCGGGTCGTTTATCTGATTACGGTGTGCAGTTACGTCAGAAGCAAATGTTGCGACGTATGTATGGTGTGCTTGAACGTCAATTCCGCCGTTATTACAAAGAAGCTGCTCGAGTGAAAGGCTCTACGGGTGGTAATTTATTACGTTTGTTGGAACTGCGTTTGGACAATGTTGTGTATCGTGCGGGTTTTGCAGCAACGCGTGCAGAAGCACGTCAGCTTGTTAACCACAAAGCGATCACTGTCACTCGTGCACGCCCGAATGGCGAGCCAGAAACACACGGTGTTAATATTGCATCTTTCCAAGTGAGAGATGGTGATGTGATTGCTATTGCAGATAAAGCGAAGAATCAAGCACGTGTAAAAGCCGCATTGACCTTATCTGAGCAGCGCGCAGATGTAGAATGGTTAGATGTAAATGCAGCAGATATGAAATCTAGCGTGAAGCGTGTACCAGAGCGTGATGATTTACCTGCAGAAATCAATGAAAATCTGGTTGTGGAATTGTATTCAAAATAGCTGGGTAACCTGAGCTGGAGATTAAGACTTATGTCGACAAATGAATTTTTAACACCTTCTGACATTCAGGTGCAGAAAACTTCGCCGTTTCATGCAAAAGTGACATTGGCACCCTTTGAGCGGAGCTATGGTCAGACCATTGGATATGTATTCCGCCGATTCTTATTATCGTCTATGCCGGGCTATGCGTTCACTAAAGTAGAGATAGAAGGTGTGTTGCATGAGTATGCAACCATTGATGGTGTGCAAGAAGATGTAGCGCACATTCTCTTAAACCTAAAAAATGTTGCAATTAAAGCTGATGGGCGTGATACCTTTACTTTACGTTTAGAAAAGCAAGGTCCTGGGGTGGTCACTGCGGCTGATATCCAACTGGATCACGATGTTGAAATCGTTAATCCAGACCACGTGATTGCTCACTTGGCGGATAAAGGTGCATTAAAAATGCTATTAACGGTTGAGCGTGGCACGGGTTATCAACCTGCGAACACACGTTACATCGATACGGAAGAAGAAAAACAAATCGGTCATCTTCTTTTGGATGCATCGTTTAGCCCAGTGCGCAAAGTTTCTTATACCGTTGAAAGCGCGCGTGTAGAGCAACGCACAGATTTGGATAAATTAGTGATTGATCTGGAAACTGACGGTACGCTTAATCCAGAAGAAGCGATTCGTCATTGTGCCAACATTTTGCAATCGCAATTGCGTGCATTCGCAGACTTGCAGGATGATGCAGGCGCACAATCTGCGAGTGCTGAGCACACGTTTGATCCTTTGATGATGCAACCCGTTGATAATTTAAACCTGACCGTTCGTTCTGCGAACTGTTTGAAAGCAGAAAACATTTATCATATTGGTGATTTGGTGCAACGTACGGAAGGCGAGTTGTTAAAAACACCTAATCTCGGTAAAAAATCATTGACAGAAATTAAAGAAGTGTTGAAACAGAAAGGTTTGTCGTTGGGTATGCCGCTTGTCGGATGGCCACCTGCAAATTTACAAGTTCGTGACACTAGCAACCACAGATTCTAAGAGAGGGTGAGACCATGCGTCATCGCAATAGTGAAAGACAATTAAGCCGTAATGGTGCGCAACGCAAAGCGTTGTTGCGTAACTTGAGCATTTCAATCATCGAACACGAAACCGTGAAAACTACGGTAGCGAAAGCAAAAGAAGTGCGTCGTGTAATCGAGCCATTGATTACTTTGGCTAAAACTGACAGCGTCGCTAGTCGTCGTTTGGCATTTTCACGTCTCCGCAGTCAAAAAGCGGTGACTAAGTTATTTGATTTAGGTAAGCATTACCAAGATCGTCCTGGCGGTTATTTGCGTATTTTGAAGTGCGGACACCGTGCGGGTGATGCAGCGCCTATTGCTTTCGTTCAACTTGTTGATCGCGAAGCAGCTGCTGCTGAGTAAGCACACTGTCTTTTAAAAAAAAGCGCCAATCGGCGCTTTTTTTATATGATGCGGGCTCTCCGTTTAGTCTCCCTATTATTCCGAACTTTTCACTGTCATCCCGCACTTGATGCGGGATCTCCATCTACTGCCATAAAAAAAAGCGCCTTGCGGCGCTTTTTTCATTTTGGAGGAGAGATTACTTAAGATTACTTATGAACTTACAACTTCACTATACCAAGCAAACCTTAAGGAAGTATTAAGGAATACAGAAAGAGCAACGCTACAGCGGCGTAAGCAGTGAGGCTGCAGAAAAGATACCTTGTGGCGCCTTTTCTTGCTCTGTTATTTATTAGTTGACGTGTGTGCTTTGCCAACACTTGAGCTTCCTGTTTCAGCACGACATTTTTGTAGTAATTTTCCTCTCTCCAGGCGCGCAGCTTTGTTTCTAGGCTCTTCTACAAGAAGTGCTTCAATGATAAAAAGTGCTGCTTTGTCATTCTGCTCGGAAACGGCTTTATCATATAGTTGATCTAGGTGCTGAGCCTTTTGGCTTCTTGGCTTAAGTTGTTCGAAAAGAATATGAAACATAATATTATCCTTATAAGGATTAGTATGTTGTGCGGCAAATCGTCATTTGTCAATTTGCCGCAACAGAGAAGCAGGTAGGGGCTGAGCTAATACACTGATCCTTGCAGAAATAATTACTTTGACAACACGGACTGCTCAAATTATTAACAACCTGGGTGGCTTGTCGTATCATTCTGCCCAAATAATCATAGAGAATGGTTTGAGATGCAATGTTAAATTCGGTGAACAGCGTGCGTGAGGATCAGGAGGATTACAATATCTTGGGGTTACCTGCCCAGGGCGCTGAGCTACCTGATTGCTTGGCATTACCGGATGAGATCTGGCTGGAAATTTTAAAACAGCTTGTGGTTAGCGATTCATCCTATGTTGCGAAAATTTTGGTGCAGCTTGCCTTGGTATGTCGTCATCTTCGCGTGCTTGTCTCGGATAATAGTGTGTGGCGTCAACTGTTTCAATATCACTTTCCTTTTTACTTACGCCCTACCTCAGCGAAAAGCGCTGTTAATCCTTATTCGTCTGAGCGATTGAGCCCCTTGATGGAGATACGTTATCGAAACTATTTGAAAGTCTCTGATCCAGAGGCTCATACAAGTTCAAAAGAATTTAGGTTGAAGTTTCATAAGCTTTATGGTTTTGCTTACAGAGAGTCTGACTCTATCCTGACAGAGTATATGACCAGTCTTCACTATCGTGAACTAAAGGAAGTGTTGTCTGTCACAAAGAAAATGTTGGCATGTTTGAAGGATGGTCCCGATCATTTTCTTGATAATGTAAGGGAGATGTTTAAGCCGTCTAGTGAGGAGGCTTTATTAAAAATACTACTTGTAGATTCAGCCATATTGTGGCTACTGAGTCACATGGCAGCAAGCAGTTTTAGATGTTGCTATATCGGTGTTTGCATCAACCTATCAGGGTAACAGGCCTGCATTAAGCAAGCGCCTACATCCTTTTTCCTCCACTCAGTTTGAGCGTCAACCTTGTGGTCATCGTTTATCGCAGAAGAATTTTGTATTGCTTTTCTTGCGGAATTAGAAAAACTGACATCTCCATAGAGGGATCATTCTTTTTTCTTAGCAGAGTTGTTACCTGTGAGTAAGAACCCCAAATAAAAAAAGGGTGCCTTGCTGAGCACCCTTTTTCGTTTTGGAGAGATTACTTATGAACTTACAACTTCACTATACCAAGCAAACCTTAAGGGAATATTATCTGAGCGTAGCTGAGCTTATTTATATTAAAATATCTCCTTATTGGTAATTCTTTGTAGAGAATCGCGATCGTTAATCTCGGTTTTAATGGAAAATAGAGATTAACGATCTCGATTTACGATACGTTTTGTATTACTATTGGAGACAGGTGTTTTTTTTGGGATTTTTTTAATGTTTAAGCGACTGATTCATATCGATCCGGCATCTGGGCACAGTGCGTTTATCTTTGGCCCTCGGGGTACCGGTAAAACTTCTTGGCTTGAGCAGCATTTTCCTGATGCTTTGTGTTTTGATCTCCTAAACGATGATACGTATACAGAATTGTCCGCACGCCCCACACGCTTAAGTGAAAAAATTCCTAAGGATTATCAGGGCTGGGTGATTGTTGATGAGGTGCAAAAAGTGCCGGCGATATTGAATGAGGTTCACAGGCTGATTGAAGGACGAAAACTACGTTTTCTGTTAACAGGTTCTAGTGCGAGGAAATTACGAAAACAGGGGGTTAACCTGTTGGCTGGGCGTGCGTTAACTTATCACATGCATCCATTAACCTGCCTTGAAATCGGCGATCAATTTCGGTTAGCGCATTCGCTACAGTTTGGCCATTTGCCGGTAGCTGTTACCAGCGATGAAGTGAAAAAATATTTATCTAGCTACGTAGCAACTTATCTTAAAGAAGAAGTATTGCAAGAAGGGTTAACGAGAAATATTTCACTGTTTACTCGATTTTTAGAAACGGCGACGTTCTCTCAGGGGGAAGTTTTAAATTACACGGCAATTAGCCGGGAAATAGGGAGTAACCGTCATACCGTCGCAAACTTTTTCGATATTCTGGAGGATTTATTGATTGCCTTTCGTTTGCCTGTTTTCAGGAAAAGAGCGAAACGAGCGCTCATTAACAGCCAGAAATTTTATTATTTTGATGTTGGTGTTTTTAGAACATTACGGCCTGTTGGTATATTGGATACGCATGCAGAAGTAGATGGGCCAGGACTGGAGACGCTTTTCTTGCAGGAAGTACGCGCGTATAACGATTATTTTGATTGGGGGTATGCATTACATTATTGGCGCACCCAAGATCAGAAAGAAGTGGATGTTGTGCTTTATGGAAATCAAGGTTTTCACGCTTTTGAGATTAAGCGTAAAGCGCGCTTGGATAAACAAGATTTTTCAGGCTTGAAATGTTTTGCAGAAGATTATCCCGAAGCCGATCTGTATATGTTGTATGGCGGGCAGACTCGATATTTTGAGGGAAACATCCAGGTGATACCCTTTGAAGTAGCTTTAAAAGAATTACCAGAAATGCTTAAGTAGATCTCAAAAAAAAAGGGCGCCTTGCTGAGCACCCTTTTTCGTTTTGGAGAGATTACTTATGAACTTACAACTTCACTATACCAAGCAAACCTTAAGGGAGTCTTAAGGGAATCCAATTTTTTTTGGTTTTTTTTGGTTTAAATATGACCTACCTTATGTTACCCTGTTGCTGTAGATATCATCATCGTAGAGCTCAATCATGAAAAGAATCTTACTCATCTCGCTCGTTTCTCTGCTCATGTCGAATGTTCAAGCAGCTACGGATACACGCATTCAAGATCTGCAATCCAGTTACCAATTTCTTGTGAATACGCATGACAAATCGGGTGCCTTATATCAAGGTAAATCCCAGGATTTAAATGAGCGTTTGTTGCCACTCAGTTATTACGACAATGCATCGTACTGGGGTGAATATGTTTGCCAACTTGCCGGCAATAATTGCACCGTGACAGATGACTTCAACATCACGAACTATGCTTTAGAACCTCATGGTGACGGTGCAGACTTACAAATGGAGCGTGCCAATGTGCATAATGGGACTGATATCTATGATGCGGCGACGTGGCAAATTGCGGTGATGCTAGGTCAAGTCAATCATGGTTTTACCAATGCCGCACAAGTGGATGCCTACCAGTTAGCGAATAACCAAAATGTGTTATTACAAGTAGGTTATGATGGTGTGGGTGGCGGTGACGATAACAGTAACCGTGCGGTTACCAATGAGAAGGCTAGTATCTTTTATTACAATGGCCACAAAATCTCTTCCAGCGATGCAAACCAAGCCTATTTCTTTCGTATGGTCTCTAAAGCATGGTTTGCCGCCGATCCTTTATATCAATCGGATTATACCGACTACATTCAACCCGGGCATATGCCGGATGCGGAACACAACAAAGATCACTTATATCACGATGGTGAAGTAACGTGGGCGGATTGGAAACCGATTACGGGTGAAAATGCGTGGGCCTTTTTAGTGGGGCCATTGCAAGCAGCGTATCTGCATTACTATCAACAACAAGGTGACCGTTACGTACCGGTGACGGATGCAGCAATGAAAAATGCCCTAGCAATTTTACCTACATTCGCACGCATGCAATCAACATTGGGTGGCGTATATTATGCGGTGCAAGGTTCTTTGGGCAATCAGGGTGATGAACCTGTGAATCCGCATCAAGTCTCCGTTGAAAATAACATGTCTTTGTATGGTGGCTTACAAGTATTGAAACATACCCTGGAAGATACATTCAAGAATCAACCTGATCTCACCACAGAGCAGCGAGCACAATTACAACAAGCTTTACATACTATTGATGTGATGGTGGATGGTGGACAATTAGATGGCTACGATAAAACCGCAGGCATGCTGAGTTTCTTCCAGCATCAAGCCTGGCATGAGGGTGAGTTTTTACAAGGTGGCTTAGCGAACGATAGCAATCAATCTAGCGATTGGGTGCCAACGCTAGAGCCGCGTGCTGTCGATGTAAATACCTGGGGTATTGCCGCGCTTGGTCCTAAGCAAATCGATGCATGGTTTGGTTTTGGAGCGAGTTACCAAGCGTGGCAGCAAGTGAAATCTTGGGGTGCTTACGGTGAGGGCAAGACGCTTTGGGGCGTGGGCTATTCCGATAAAGACGGCAATGGTGTAGATGCCAGTGGCAACTTTAAGCAAGGCATTATGTCTGCTGAATGGACGGCCGGCGCGATTAACGCAGTACGTGTGATGACTGACTATTATCAAAAGGTTGGGGCGAGTGATTCTAACTACGCGAAAGCACAGCAGTTATTAACGGGCTTAAAAGCCGATGAAGCGAACATGGTGACGCACGTGCAGCAATTACGTTATGGCCAATACAGTCAGGTGGGTTTCCCTGGTACACCGGCAAGCTTTCAACAATTGTTACCCTTGGGCACCGCACCGTATTTATATGCGAGTAAGCGCTACATGATCCCGTTTGGGTGGTATGCCAACCCGATCCCCAGCACCTGCTCAACAAGCTGGATGCTGATGGTAGCCGATCACTTTAATCCCTTTGTGTTTGGAGGCAAGAGCAACGCTACAGCAGCGTAAGCAGTGAGGCGGCAGCAAAGCCAAGTAGCACCAGCCCAGATACGCGATTGCTCCAGGCAACAAGCCAGGTAGGTAGCTTTTGCCGCGTGGCGCTGATGGCGCCGGTGAAGATGGTCCACCAACCAAACGCTCCAGTGAAGACGCCACTGACCACCGCCAAGGCGGCCTGATGGGGGTTGTGGGTGCTAAGCAAGCCCAAGCTTGCAAATGAGGCAAGGAATAAGACGATCATCATCGGATTGGTGATGGTCAGCAAAAAGGTTGCGAAAAAAGCACGCCAATGCCCTTGCTGCTGTTGTGTGGTAGCGGCTTCCGTTTGCGCTTTCGCTAGCAATAACTGTATGCCGATGAGCATTAAAATACTGCCACCTACGCCACGCAATACGAGTTTATGATGTAAGAGATAATCGGCAATCACCGTAAAACCAAAGCCTGCAATGCCCGCAAATAAGGTAATCGCACATGAGGCGCCTAGTCCTGCCAAAAAGCTGCGACTAAACCCATGGCGTATCGCAATGTTCAAACAAAAAATCGCCGTTGGCCCAATCGGCACCGCCACGGCTAAACCAATGGCAATCCCTTTGCTGAATAAAAGTAAACTGTGCATGGGGGCATTGTATCGGATGTTAGCTAGGTTGGCTACGACTTAACTTACCCCGCGCCTTATTTGAAGATAGCCAGGTATTGTCATATTGAAACGCAGTACGATCGAGTAGGTCTAACTGCAAGTTGCGTGCAGACAGTATTCTGTAAAGTGTTTCTAGTTTTGTGCCGTCAGGGTTATTTTCAAATGCAGAGATGGTGGCTTGTTTGAGTCCGACACGATCGGCGAGATCAGCTTGGCTTAAGTCTTGGCGTTGCCTGGCATCTTTAATGAATATGGCTAGGGTTCTTGGGTCGATAGCTAACATAATTTATCCTCTGTAACGGATAAACATGGGTTTATACCCTGTAGCGGATAAAATTGGTACCGGGGGCGATTACAGTTTGAATAGCTCTGCATGTGAGCCAAGCCGAGCTAGATAAACTTCTTGTGTTTCGTGGTTGATTGCGTAGATCAGTAACCAATCTGGTGTGATATGGCACTCACGATAATGAAACCAATTGCCCGTGAGTTGATGATCTTGGTATTTTTTTGGCAAGGGTCTTTCATGCTGCAGAAAATCAATCAACGAGGCCAATTTTTCAAGGTTTTTACCTTGTTTTATTGCCTTTTTCAAATCCTTTTTAAATTGTGTGGCGCGTCGTAAACTAAGTGTCATCCTGCTCCAAATCATCTAAGAGACTGTTGAAATTATTCAAGGGTTTTCCGCCACCGCTGTTTAATTCTTCGATGGCTGCCAGAGTGAGATCGTTGGGAATGCGCATATCAAAGGGAATGCCATTTCGCAGGACAATTTGAGCATATAGGGCATTAATCGCCTGTGAGGCGGAAATGCCAATGTGCTTCAAAATTAAATCTGCTTTTGCTTTCAAGTGACTATCTACTCTTGCTTGTACAGTTGCTGCTTTAGTCATGAGACGATCTCCTACATTTATGCACAAATGTAGTTGAATATCATGACATTGTCAATGTTTGGCGACAGAGAATAACAGTGAGAAATCAAAAAGGCAAGAAAAAACGATGATTTTTATCAATAAAAATTGGTACCGGGGGCGGGACTCGAACCCGCACGATGTCACCATCACCGGATTTTGAATCCGGCGCGTCTACCAGTTCCGCCACCCCGGCACCTGTCCCTGAGACGAAAAAACCTCTATACCAGCAGGCCTCGGTAGAATCTCAAGGCCGAACAGTATAGGGGCTTTAATAATCAGGGTCAATTGTGCGAATCGCTCGCTATCCCAGGTAAAATCCTGTACAATGCGCGTTTGCTGGACAATTCGTCTCAGCAATATAACTAAAAAGAGATCATTATGACCTTTGCCAGCCTGGGATTATCCCCAAAAATTCTTGAAGCCGTAACTAAAAAGGGCTACAAAACGCCATCTCCCATTCAAGCAGAAGCTATTCCTGCCGTACTAGCCGGTAAAGATGTGATGGCGGTTGCACAAACCGGAACAGGTAAAACCGCCGGTTTCACCTTACCGATGTTAGAAAAATTGAGTCATGGTAAACCCGCGCATGGCGGGCAAGTGCGTGCCTTAATTCTAGCGCCAACGCGAGAGCTCGCGGCGCAAGTACATGATAGTGTGATGACTTACGGTCGTTCATTGCCACTACGTTATGGCGTGGTTTATGGTGGCGTAAAAATCGGTGGACAAATTCGACGTCTACGTGAAGGCGTGGATGTGTTGATTGCGACACCGGGACGTTTGCTCGATCTTTTCAATCAGAATGCGATGCAGTTTAAACAATTAGAATTGTTAGTATTAGATGAAGCGGATCGTATGTTGGATATGGGTTTCCTTGATGACATTAAAATGATTATGTCGTTATTGCCGAAGAAACGTCAGAACTTGATGTTCTCCGCAACCTTCTCCGGAAAGATTCGTGCGCTTGCCAAAGATATCGTCAATAACCCGGTAGAAATCACGATTAGCCCGAAAGAGACAACGTCTAAAAATGTTAAGCAATGGGCGATTCCTGTTGATAAAAAACAGAAGATGCCACTGATCACACATTTGATCCATGCAAATGAATGGAACCAAGCGTTGATTTTTACAAAAACAAAAATTGGTGCTGATCGCTTAGCCAAACACTTAAAACATAATGATATTAAAGCTGTTTCAATCCATGGTGATAAGCCACAAGGCTTACGGAATCGCATCTTGTCAGACTTTAAAAGAGGCGCAGTGCGCATCATGGTGGCGACAGATGTTGCTGCACGTGGGTTAGATATTGATTTCTTACCGCATGTGGTTAACTTTGACCTACCGTATGTTGCAGAAGATTATGTGCATCGTATTGGTCGTACAGGTCGTGCGGGCGCAAGCGGGGAAGCGATTTCTCTTGTGAGTGCAGATGAATCCAAGCAATTATTTGCCGTTGAGCGACTTATTAAACAAATTCTAGAGCGTAAGTTAATTGATGGTTTTGAACCAGCGCACGATGTGCCAGCATCAGGACAAGCACAAGAACCCAGACGTGGTAACAAAGGACGTCGTCCAGCGGGCGCATCGAAGAAGCCTTTCAATAAGAAGAAAAAAGCGTGGCCACAAGAACGCAAAGAGGCAAAAGCGAAAAAGAATGCGAAGACAACCGCGAAGCGTCCTAGCAAACCTAAGCGTAAAACGAGCGTGAAGCGTCAGCAATCAGCAGGGTAACGCCAAGCATCATGATGTCCATTCCAGAATGGTTACGGCTATTCTGGAATCCATGGCATTTCAGCTAACCAAGGTAAGAGGGCTCGAACAGCCAGTCCTTCCGGACAAGTAAATTCTCGTTTCAAGTGACGTACGAGTTGTATATTGTCAACACCTGGGAAAAATTTTGCGAAGTGTTTAAAGTGTGGCGAAGGGTCACTGTCGGAAGTTTTTACCTCAATTAAATGTGTTGGTTTTTCATCTTGTACGATGAGAAAATCAAGCTCTTTACCTTCTTTGGTTCTGACGAAATGTAGCATTGCTTCAATACCTCGTGTGTCTGTTAGATAGTTTAATTCCTTCAGTAACGCACTTGCTACCATATTTTCTAATCGTGCACCGTCGTCTTCGGCATAGGTCCAATCATAAAAATAAAATTTAGGTTCTTTCATTAAAGCCCGAGCAACATTTTTGTGATAAGGGGTGACACGAAAAATAATGTATAAATTCTCTAACAATAACAACCAACGTTTAATGGTATTAATATCGCGACCCAAGTCGCGCGCTAAATTGGCGTAGGAGACGGTGCCACCGATGCGTTTTTTCAGCATGGCGACCAGCGTTTCAATCGATTGGATATCAGAAACCGTATTCATGTCGATGAGATCTTGACGCAGAATAATATTCAAATGGCTGCGGCGCCAGCGTTTATAATAAGCCGGATCCCCTTTAAGAAATGGTTCTGGAAAACCACTACAATGCCATAATTGATTGAAACAAGTTTCCATATCCCATTCTTTCAGTGGGAGCGCTTCTTTCAAATCAAATGGATGAAGGCGGTGTTGAAAGTAACGACCAGCAAGTGAATCTCCAACTTTTTGATGGGTGTCCATACGTGCGCTGCCAGTGACTAACAACTTGGGCGGAATACCTTCTGTATCGTAAATGCCTTTTAGCCATTGTTTCCAATCCTGCTTTTTGTGTAACTCATCAAAAATAATGAGATCTTTTGTTCGGTCCCATTGTTTCTTTTGTAGCTGTAAGCGATCTTCAACGGCATCGAAATTCAAATAATCGTGCGCGTCAAATAATTGCTTTGCCAAGGTGGTTTTTCCGACCTGGCGAGGCCCAGATAGCAAGACGATTTTATTGTCGAGATCACTGAGAATATGATGTGATAAATATCTTTCCATGTGACTATTATAGCGCCCATTCCAGAATGGTCAAGACTATTCTGGAATCCATGTCATTCTGGTCAGAGTGGGATAAATATTCCTTTAAATCAAACAGTTAGTCCTCGACCGGGTTTTTAAAAACCGCTAAAATGCAGCATCTTTTTGGAATACTGCGAATGACTCACCTAAAACTCACCGACTTCGACTTCGAACTACCCGAGTCACTCATTGCTCGCTATCCGCTGCCAGAGCGTTCGGCTAGCCGTTTACTGTGTTTGGATGGGCAGACGGGTGATGTGGCACATCGACAGTTTATGGATGTCTTAGCGCTTCTTCAGCCTGGTGATGTGCTCGTCATGAATAACACCAAGGTGATGCCCGCACGTTTGTACGGTAAAAAAGAGACGGGCGGCAAAGTCGAATTGTTAGTCGAACGTGTGTACGATAGTCAGCGTGCATTAGCCCATATCGCGGCGAGTAAATCACCGAAGCCGGGGACGCGTATTCATTTAACCGACGATCATGCGTTAACCGTGCTGGGTCGCGAGAACGATTTATTTGATCTTGAATTCGATGAGCCGATTCATGCGGTCATGGATGCTATCGGTGAATTGCCGATTCCGCCTTATTTTAAACGACGCGCAGAAACGATTGATAAAACACGTTACCAAACTGTTTATGCCGATCCGGCAGGCGCGGTGGCTGCGCCGACAGCAGGGTTACATTTTACGAAAGAATTATTACAACGGATTGCAGATAAAGGTGTGATCATTAAACACGTTACCTTACACGTAGGTGCGGGGACCTTTCAGCCTGTGCGTACAGAAGACATTGAATCACACCACATGCATGCAGAATGGATTGATGTGCCGACAGATACCTGTGATGCGATTAATCAAGCAAAAGAAAGCGGTCATCGCGTGATTGCGGTGGGGACGACAACGGTGCGTAGCTTAGAGTCTGCTGCACGTGCAGGCATGCCATTAAAAGCATTTTCTGGTGAAACGGATATTTATATTTATCCGGGTTTTCAGTTTAAAGTTGTTGATGCCATGATCACGAATTTTCATTTGCCGAAATCTTCTTTGTTAATTATGCTATCGGCCTTTGCAGGTTATGAGAATATCTTTTCTGCTTATCATCAAGCGGTTGCGGAGCAATACCGCTTTTTCAGCTATGGCGATGCGATGTGGGTGGTGGGTTATGCCTGCTAAGTTGGTTATTGTTGTCACCTCCTGCCCCTGTCATCCCGCATCACCATAGCACCCCCAGGAGATTCCGGCTCAAGGCCGGAATGACAGTCTCTCCGTCATCCCGCACTCGATGCGGGATCTCCATCGAGACCCGCAGCGTCATCAGGAAATGCTGCATCAACGACGGAATAACATGGAGGTCGAGCCAGCGCTTTCGGTTGTGTTGAGTTGTGCCTCAGCTTCTCTTAGCTGGTTAGCTAGCTCGGGATAATCATTTTCTTCAGCCAACATCGCTGGGGTCTGGCCTTTATTGTTTTCGGCACTTAACATCGCCGAAGCAATGTCTGGATATTTCAGCATTGCCGCGACAACATTGACACGACCCCAGACGGCGGCTATATGCAGGGCGGTATTTCCCTTCTCGTTTTTAAGCCCCCTATTGATACAGGCTTGCCGGTAATATTGATGGCGGAGTAGTATCTTGACGGTATCGACACCTTTCCAGTGGGCGGCCTCGGATAGGGCGGTATTTCCTGCCCAGTTTTTGAATCCCTCATTGGTGCAGGCTTCCTGGTAATCTTTATGCTGGAGTAGTATCTCGACAACATTGTTGTGAGAGTGGACAGCCTTATGCAGAAGGCTGCCTTCCCAGCGGTCTTTGGGGCGCCAATTGCAACAGGCTGCTCGTATTTTCGTATTCTCCAGCAAGGTTTGCAAGCAGCGGCTGGCGCCTAATGTTACTACATTAAATAACCAACTTGGCTCTGATAGGATTTTTTGCTGAATATCCTCGGTAAGCGCATCACTTTGATCGGTCAGGTAGAGCCAATGCTGTCTTGTTGATCCCTTGGTTTGGGGGGGGGGTAGAGTTCAGCGCTGGGATGCTCATATTCCAGTTAGGCTGCCCTGTTCCGTTGACAAACAGCGTACAAGCCAGGACGTAGATGCAGCCTAAGAAGTTTCTCAGCTGGAGTGTTCTTGCGATCTCTAATAGGGCGGTTTTGTGCAGTAGATGTCGCAATTGCTCTTGGGTGCTGGTAGCTTTGTCTAAGCCGAGTAGCGTGTACAGCGGGATGTTGGGCTCTCTGTTGAGGGTGCTTAGCTGCGCTTGGACTTCCTGTTCTTTTGAAACGTAGTATGATGGATGACGAGCTCCTACCCTAGCCATCAAAGCTTGTTTGATGGCGGGGTAAATGTTTGTCTGCGTATGGCGACTTGCTTCTTTCCAGCTTGATGGGGCATGTTCGCTGGCCTGCCATAAAATTTGAGGCACGCAGTCTTTCAGGGTCTGGGCGCGTTCGTTTGTTGGTTTTTGGTAAAAGAGTGGGAAGCGTGTTTGGTAGGCCGCTCGCCAGACGGTGTTATCTAGCGCTTGATAAAACTGCTTGCATACCACAGATAGCGTTGCCATAAGCGGCATGACGTCCTCAGGTTTAGCGCTGTTGATTGCGCAGACAAGGATAAGGGCGAGCACGTCATCTGGTAGGCTGAATGGCTTGCGAGAAGAGGCGGGCGCGAGCTGCATTTCTTCCTCGTCATGCGTTGCTGAGCTCTCTGCAGCTGCTGGTGCAGGAGGAGGATTGCTTGGGCTGTCACCATTTATCATCGGACCATCCTTTAAGGGGAAATGCTTGTTATTCGATGTGGGAAGTATACAGTGTGTGCAAAAATAAGTCAACCTGGGGGTGAGGTTATTTTTTTAAAGTGCCTGACGTAGCTGGAAAAACAATACCGCTTTTAAACTACGGCGATGCGATGTGGATTTTAAAGAGTCCGGTGATTACGGCCAACTAGGTGTTAAAAAGTATGCTATTGGCCGAGAAAATTGTCTAATGGCGGCCAATAAGGTACCATAAAGTTAATAGTTGGCCGAGGTGTTGCATGGAATCATTCCAAGTTATTGAAAATAAAGACTTTATTGGTAGATCTTTTGAGCGGGAGAAACTCCATGCTTTAGGGGAAGCCGGTTCTCCAGGTATCGCTGTTTTGTATGGTCGTCGTCGAGTTGGCAAGACAGAATTGCTTGAGCAGACATTTCGAGCGCGCAATATATTGAAGTTCGAGGGCTTAGAGGGAAAACCAGAGCGGGCACAAATGCTCAGTGTTATGCAAGATTTGGCGTCCTATGCAGCTCAACCATTACTGAAAGAAGTTGATGTGCAATGTTGGAAAGATGTTTTTTCTCATATTTATTCTCATGTGCAACACGGTGTATGGACGATTTATTTTGAAGAAGTTCAGTGGCTTGCAGAATATCATGACAATTTCATTAGCGAGTTAAAGTTTGCGTGGGATAATTATTTTCGTCGAAATAACAAATTACTTTTAATCTTATGTGGCTCATCTCCATCATTCATGATTAATCATGTTATGCACTCGAAATCGCTTTACAATCGATCTCAACATGAAATACACCTTGAAGAATTTACATTGAGTGAGGCGCGCCAATACCTGGGGTCAAATTATGCAAAACGTGATGTTATGGATGCCTATTTAACCGTAGGAGGTATTCCCGTCTATCTTGAACAGCTCAAGCAAGATTCTTCTATCTGGTTAAGTTTATGTAAGAACGCTTTTACAAAGGATGCATTCTTCAGCAAAGAATATCAAAGAATTTTTATTAGCAGTATGGGTGATGATCCAGTCTATCGCCAGGTGATTGAATTCTTAAGCAAACGACATCATGCGACAAGAAATGAAATATTGGCACATTTGAAGATGCCTTCGGGTGGTCGTTTTAGTGCGTTGATGCATGATTTGGAAATGTGTGGTTTTATTCGTAAGTATGTGCCCGTTTTTTCAGGTGAATCGAGTAAATTGGTACGATATTGTATTGAAGATGCGTATTTACGTTTCTATTACAATTTTATTAAACCCATTGCTGGAGAGATAACGCGCGGGAAGTACAACAAAATACCCGTAACGGCGATAAACCAAAGCGCCTATCAGAAGTGGCTAGGTTTTGCTTTTGAAAGGTTTTGCCGGCGTTATACAGATGTTATTGCCGATATACTAAAATTTTCTGCAGTGCAGTATCAGTCTGGCGCATATTACAACCGTTCGACATCACAGCAGGATTCGGGTTTTCAAATTGATTTATTGTATGACCGTGCCGATAACGTCTTGACCGTGTGTGAAATTAAATATTTAACAGGAAAGGTGCCGAAGAAGGTGATTAATGATTTTGAGATGAAATTAGCACATCTCAAAACAAAAAAAGAAAAAACCATACACAAAGTGTTGATCACTGCTGAGGGCGCAGAGCAGAGTGTCATTGAACAAGGGTATTTTGATAGAATCCTTACTTTAGACGACTTCTTTTCTTAGCGTAGACCTTAAGTTGATGGCTTACATTTTTGGGTTTGATCTAAGCGGTTGCGGAGCAATACTGCTTTTTCAGCTACGGCGATTCGACGTGGGGGCTCGGTTAAGTCGGTGATACACACGCTAAAAAATTAGAACATAGTTGTGATTGGTACTTGTCTTGATGGGTCAGCTGATAAAAATGTCGCTTGAGTGTTAATTCGTCAACTTGGAGTTGGCAGATTTCTTTGGGATTTATTTTGCTATTCAACATTGTATGAGACAGGTAAGCTAAACAATCACTGTTGGCAACATAATTTAAAATCGCTGATGAACTGTTTAATGTGATATCGACAGATAGTTCTTGATGTAGTGTTGTTGCACGTTCAAAGACTTCACGTGTGCCAGAGCCAGGTTCGCGTACTACCCATGAATATGCGAGCAAATCTTTCTTTTTAACCATTTTTTTCTTGCTGAGTGGATGGTTTCGACGACAAATAATCGCAAGAGAATCATCTTTCCAAATAGCCTGGTTAATAACAGATTCTTGGCAAACACCTTCAATAAAACCAATGTCGCATTGTAACGTTTTTACTTGATTAACAATCTCTTCTGTATTACCAATAACAAGGTTGAATGAAACATCAGGATAATTTTTTTTGAATCCAGCAAGATAAATGGGTAAAACATAATTGGCAATAGTCGTACTTGCCGCAATATTTAAGGTGCCGTTTAGTGGGAGACCGTCTGAAGAAAGTAATGACTCACATTCGCGCGCTTGATCTAAAAGGTTAATGGCTTTTGGCAATAGTGTGTGTCCATTAGCATTAAGCTGTAAGCGTTTACCGATACGATCAAACAGTGGAACACCTAAGTGCTGTTCGAGCTGCAATAAGGACATACTGGCTGCGGCTTGTGTGATGTGACAAGCCTCCGCACCGCGCGTTAGAGAATTCGCTTGCGCTGTTTTGACAAAGACTTGTAGCTGTTTGAGTGTGATGCGCATGGCCCCTCTGTATATAAGATTTGCTAATGCATTATATCAACATTATTAGTTTTACTTAAGCTACTTTGTCTGATAATCTGTTTATATGTTAAACAACCTCAGGGAGTAGATGAAAATGATGAATAATACTAATCATACTTGGGCTGTCGTGGGTGCTGGACCTGCGGGGCTGGCCAGCGTCGGATTGTTATTAGATGCGGGCGTGACAGCAAAAGATATTTTGTGGATTGACCCTTATTTCCAAGTCGGCGATTTTGGTCGCTTGTGGGGTGAGGTGAGCAGCAATACATCCGTTGCACTATTCTTAGAATTTTTAACAAAGATACAGGCGTTTAAGTATGAGCAACATCCTGAAAATTTTGCATTAGATAATTTGCCCAAAGAAGGATTTACACAATTAAAAGAAGTGGCTGAACCCTTGCAGTGGGTCACTGATCATCTTCGGGAAAAAGTCACTGCAGTGACGGGACTTGTTGATACGCAGCTTGCAAGAAAGGGTGCGTGGGAGTTAACGGTTGCTGGCGAAGTTTATCGTGCAGAGAAAGTGATATTGGCAACCGGTGGTTCACCTAGGTCTTTACCCTTTGACGTCGAAGAAGAAATTGCACTGTCTGATGCATTAACGCCTGAAAAATTATCAGGGATGGTGCAGGAAAAAGATAAGGTAGCTGTCTTTGGTTCTTCGCACTCAGCGATGATTATTATTAAAAATTTGCTGGATGCCGGCGCGAGTCAAGTGGTTAATTTTTATTTGCAGCCGATTCGTTACGCAGTGCCTATGGATGGTTGGACTTTGTATGATAATACAGGTTTAAAAGGCAAAACAGCCGCGTGGGTGCGAGAAAACTTATCCGCAAAAACGCATCCTAAGGTGCAGCGACTTATCTCGAATAAAGAAAATATGGATGCGCAATTGTCCTCTTGTAATAAAGTGGTCTATGCAACGGGGTTTAGTCAACGTGCACCACATTGCGAAGAGATTGATTTCCAAAAATACGATACCAGTTGTGGGATCATTGCACCGGGATTATTTGGCACAGGGATAGGTTTTCCTAAGAAGGTGACCGATCCGAATGGCAACCAGGAATTAAATGTGGGTTTATGGAAGTTTATGAATGACATTCGCCATGCATTGCCTATTTGGATGCAATATGGACTTTGAGGTGGGTATGCCTAATGGTTCTGGCGCCGTAGTTGCAGAACCTCAGCCACTTTAAACCCCGTGGCAGGATTGCGTTGGATAAACACGATTAAATCCACGGCTTGCTCGACAACAGAAATAGGTGCTGCGGGTAAAACTTCTTGGACTAAGTGATGTAAACGCAACAAGGTATCCTGTGCGCTATTAGCATGCACCGTGCAGATGCCGCCGGGATGACCCATGTTCCACGCTTTTAACATCGCTAAGGCTGCACCATCGCGAACCTCTCCAATCACGATACGATCGGGGCGCATGCGTAAAGCACCTTTGACTAAGTCATGCATGGACTTGTTGGGAGAAGTGCATAATTTCACATGGTCAACAGCGGCAACTTGTAACTCAGGGACATCTTCAATCACGAGAATGCGTTCTTGCGTTTCTGTTAATTCAGCGAGCAGGGCATTGGTGAATGTGGTTTTACCTGAGCCCGTTCCACCAGCTACAATAATGTTTTGTTTATTCTGTATCGCGGTTTTTAATTGCTGGGATTGTTCGGCTGTCATTTGATTTGCACTGACATAATTGTCTAGAGAAAAAATTTGGCTGGCGGGTTTTCTTAGGGTAAAACAGGCTTCGCTCACCACGGGGGGGAGCCAACCTTGAAAACGAATACCTATGTTCGGGATTTCACAGGCGAGCTCCGGATTGTTGGCATCAACGATCATGTGATGATGAGATGCTAGCAGTTTAATAATGTTTTCACGCTGCACGGTAGAAAGAATCACGGTTAGAGATTTTTTTCCGCGGGATAAATATTCTACCCAGACTTTTCCATCAGGGTTAACCAATACTTCCACGACGAGGGATTCTTGTAGTTCACGTGTGATGGCTTCCCCTAGGGCATGCTGCAGCAATGCTTGGAAACGATCTTGGCTACCGCCGTCACCCCGGGCTTGACCCGGGGTCTCCTTGCTATTCCCCATGACCTTTTCCCTGCTGCTTCATCTGCTTAAACGCATCACGAACCTGCGCTAGCGTTTTATCTGATACACTTTTTAGGGTGTTGCGATCACGCTTCGATAAACCCGTATTAGCTTGTGATGTTTTCACCTGTACGGTGCTAGCTGCCGCTTGTGTTGCATGGGCTGACAAGTGCGTGGCTTGTTGTACGGCCTGAGTTGCTTGTGCAACGGATGTAGGGGCTGCATGCATCGTGCTTGTCATGGCTTGTGCCGATGTTGTTGTGTTCACCACGGTAGTCGTACCAGAATCGGTTGCTGCGCCGGGGATCACCATTGTTCCTAAAAGATTACCCGCTAATTTCGGTAATTGATGTAATAAATAAGCCAAAGCGAGGCTTGCAAGAAAAACACCCATCGCGAAATTAAAGGGATAAGGTGCAGCTAAACTAGGAATACGCAAATGCATCCATAGCCCGTAGGCTAAACCCCAAACAATCAGCATGGTGGCTAAACGGATCCCCATACTCAGTAAACTCTGAAATATCTGTGTCGACCAATGTTTAAAATGATGCAGCATACTGAAAGGTAGTAATAACAAGCCAAACAAGCCTACCAAGTAAAAAGCCGCGTACTGCAAAACAATATTCAAAATCATCCAGCCGATGCTAAACAGCGTGCCAAAACCAATAATTAAATTAATGGCAGGGATTTTCAGTTGCGAAGCGCTGGTTTGCAGCGATTGGAAAACATGCGTGCTAAACATATACGCTAAGTCCCATAGTTTCATGAGATGATGCGCACTGTCGGGTTGTTGATGTACATCTTGGCTGACTTGTAAGAAGCTAGCGAGTATCCAGTGTAAACCATCATTTAAATGAAAAATAACAAAGAACAAAAAGCTGAGTTTCATCACATCCAACAATAATTTTCGCCATTGCGGCTCTTGTTGAATAGCCCACAGTAAACCAAATAAGGCGAATTCCATGCCGGAGAAAATATACAGTAAATGTAATGCGTATTGTGTTACGTGGCCGTAGCCATGCCTAATATGGTCGACAAGTTGTGTTTGTAATGTTTGTAAAATATTGGCATCTATCATGCGGATGCCAAAGCGTTAAGGTAAGGGGTGAGTACCATATCCTTATTGACGATGATGTTGAACGCATACCCAGCAGGAATGACCAAGGTGGGTTGAATATTGATCGCACGATCAGTGAGTTGTTGTCCGACTTGCGATACGTTGCTTGCGACACCGATTGCTGCACCTTGGCCACTGCTGCGATAAAAATTGTTGTCATTACCATAGCTGTTGTCAGAAACAGCGCCGGTTCCTAAACTGAGTACAGAAGATAATACCGCAGCACCCATCACGCGCCCCCAGTGATTGTTCACACTACCTTGCATACCAGATTGACCGAACAGATCTGTTCCTTGTGCATTACTCAGTAGAATGGATTCACCATTTGGCATGATGATGCGTTTAAAGACGATAAGTACACGGGTTTGGCCATAAGCGACTTGCGAGTCGTATTGGCCGACTAAGCGAGAACCTTTAGGAATCAGCAGCGTATTGCCAGTGACCGTATCGTATAAATCTTCATTTACTTGCGACACAATTTCGCCCGGTAAAGAGGTGTTCACCGCGGTGATGAGAATAGCGGGGATGATAGTGCCTGCTTGAATTTCATCAGGTGAGAGCGGTGTTTCTAAATGGTGTGTGTTATAAATATTTTTGGTATCTTCATCGTCACTTTCTTGCAAGAAGGCCAGTTTTTGTTTTTGCATGTTTTGTTGTACGTAGCGATTAACCCGCGTGTGTTTACTATGCTTGCCTTCATCGCTTGCTTTGTCTTTTTTGTCACTGGCGGCTGCGGTATTAGACGTTTTAATTTTCTTGCTAGGTGGCTGAATACCTGGGAAAAACATGACGCTGGTCGCCGCTTGTTTATCTGCTTGGCTGTGCACAGGTTGATGCTGCAATTTTTCCTGCAAGGCAGCCAATTGTTTAGCAAGCGCAGCTTGTTGCGCACGCATCGCGCGCATGGCAGCACTATCGCCTGAGGGTTGCGGCGAGATATGTTGATAATCATTCGGCAGTTGTTCAATGACCGCAGATTTTTCAGGGGTGTTGTTATCATGCCATGCATTTTTCGTATGTGAATGATGAGATGGTGCCCGGAAGGCCGTAATTAGAACGACAGAAAAAACTAAAGCGGCCAGCCCAACTAAGAGAACGATAACCGTTTTGTTGATATGAGTAGGTTTGGGCGTAGGCGGCTTAATGTGAAAAGCTTCCTTGTCGCTCATGATGTGCGTCTCGTAATTAACACGATGGTTGGATCGGATTGTCCCATGCGTAATTGTGCATGGCTGATTAAACGATCGACTACATAAAAGTTGCCTTGCACGCGATAATTCGTGATCACCGGTTGATCGGCATTACCAACAAACAACACGGGTGCTTGTTGTAAATTGGCAGGGAATTGAATATAGGTTTTATGCCCATCAGAAAACACACCCGTTGGCATCCATGCGGGCGTTTCACCTTCATGGGCGACGGTGACATCGTAATGAAAATTTAAATGATTCACATCGATAGACGCTTGTTGGAAAAGCGGTTTTGTTGGTTGCGCATAATGTTTCACAAAATCCTGCGTATCGGCATAACGCCACCGAACGATAGCCACGTATGTGTCATTCGTGGAGAGCAGTTGTAAATGGTAAGTACGACGATTAGTGGTGACCACAAGACTATTGTGAATAGCGGATTGTGTGGGCTTCACCAACAAATGCTGTTGCATACTGCTGCCAGCACCGCTAAAGGTTTTAGACACTTGCCAGCGCAGGGTATCACCTGCAGCCACTGAAGTGACGCGTTCACCCGTTTGTAATTGAATGTCCGTGACATCCATGGGCGCACAATAAATTTTGAATAAAGAGCCTGGCACATAATCAAAGGTCATGATGGCATCTTGAAAATGTTGTGTGTCGGGTTGCTGCTGTGCTTTTTTGTTGGCAGCTTGTACGGCTTGTTGGCCGACGACAGTAGATGTTGTTTTAGGTTTTGGCACACTCACCATGTGTTCTGGCGTGACGCTTTGTATGCTGGGTTTTGGCAGGGTAGCCGGATTGATGGTTTGCACAACGGGTGCATTGACGGCGACGGCTGGCGCGTAAGCAACATCATCGCTTGATGATGCCATCGGCTCATGCATGCAAGCCGTTAAGCTCAACGCGAAGCAGCAGAGAATGAGTTTGTTATGTTGCATGATTATCGTTCCGCGTTGAAAAATGGAAGTCACTAATAAATAAACCCAATGGGTTTTTCATAATTTGTGCTTGAGAACCTGGTGTCGAGAAATGTAGCGTAAATACGCCATTATAATCGACTGTGCTGACGTGCTTGTTGTTTAAATCGGTGGAGGTTTCTTGCCAGTCGATAGAATAAGTATGATCACTAATCGGATTGATATCTTGAACTTTTACAACAACCGTTTTCTGGCCCAGTAATTTTTGTGGCGCAGACTTTCTCATATCTTCATTGAATAAGTGTGATCCGTGTTGCGTGAGGAAACTATAGGCGCGTAACCAGTTTTGTTTGGCCACAACGGGATCTAATGGTAAGGCACGCATGTCTTGTACAAACTGTCCGAGGAAATAAGTGATCTGTGCTTGATTTGGTGTGTAGTGGCGTTGCAGTGGTGCGACATTCACAACGCGACCGGCATGTGAAATTTCTGCGACGAATACTTTTAATTTACTGGTAGAGAGTTGCCAGCACAATAAAGCGAGACTCGCGGCCGCCAATAGTAAGGATGCCAACGCGACAAGCCGCCAATTACGCGCTTGGACTTGTGCATGTCCAATACGCGTATCCCAGGTTTGTTGGGCGCGTTGATACGGGGTATCGCTTGCATCGCTAGGATAGGTTGGGATGTTTTCTTGAAAGGGTTTTTCGCTCATGCTTACTCTACTATTGATTCCCATACCCAAGCCAAGTCTTGTTGCGTTAAATAACGTTGCAAGAATTGTTGATAATCGTCTTGCTCATGCGCGGCTCTGACTGCGTGTTGGGCAGTTTTACTCGTGGCAGCGCAAAAAGCTTGGGCAACGACCCCCAATTCTACATCAAATAGTCGATTACCCAATCGGGACTGATAATAATATTGGCGTTTTGGGGTGGCATGGGCGAGATTGTTTAACTCACGTTCATTTAAGCCAAGTTCTGCGTAATGGGCTCGGACAGCGGGTTCTAAAGTGCGGTCGTTAGGTAAGAAAATTCTCGCTGGGCAAGCTTCAAGTAGGGTGGATGCCAGTGAGCTTTCCAGTGCATCATCGACTGATTGTGTGGCGAAGACGACGCTGACATTGTGTTTCCGTAAAGTTTTCAACCACTCTCGGATTTTATCCGCGAAAATAGGATGGTCGAGAAATAGCCAGGCCTCATCTAGCACCAGTAAGGTTGGTTCGCCCGTTAATTGTTTTTCCACCCGATGAAATAAGTAACTCAACGTCGGCGCGACGATGTTGGGTGTTTGCATCAGTGTTTCCATTTCAAAACATTGCCAATGGTTATCGACGGTGGTCTCGTGATCGGCATCAAACAAATACCCATAGGCACCGGATAAAGTATAAGCCTGCAATGCTTGGCGCAATGCTTGGTGTTGTAATAGCGCGACCAAACCGGTTAGCGTGCGCTGTGTTGCGGGCATTGCCGTGAGGGCTTGTAGCGCTTCCCAAATAGCTTGTTTTTCTTTTGGGGTGATAGTGATATTTTCGTGGGCGATTAAACCGAGCAACCATTCTTGTGCCCACAAACACGTGCTTTTATCGTCGATGTGACGTAAAGGTTGAAAGGCCATGGGGGTATCATCAGTTTTTCCTAATTCAAAATGTGCGCCATTAACGCCCCAAGTACTTGCAAGAAAACTGCCACCTTTATCAAAAATAAAAATATTGGCATTGGTGTAACGTCTAAACTGCATGGCCATTAAAGTAAGTAAGACTGATTTTCCGGCGCCAGTTGGTCCCACAATAAAAGTATGACCGACATCACCGATGTGGTTCACTAAACGAAACGGCGTGCGACCTTCAGAGTGCACCGTCATTAAAGGCGGTGCTTGTAAATGATCATCACGTTTAGGACCAGACCACACGGCGGACAATGGCATTAAGTGGGCGAGATTTAAGGTGTTTAATAGAGGTTTTCGCACATTCGCATAGGCTTGCCCCGGCAATGAGGATAACCAGGCTTCAACGGCATTATAGGTCTCAATAATTGTTGTAAAGCCTAAACCATTAATTACGCGCTCGAGTAATTGTAATTGTGTATCAACTTCTGCTTGCGATTTTCCGCGGACAGTAATCGTTGTCGTGTAATAACCAAAGGTGACTTGATCGTCGGCCAGTTCTTGTAAGGCCTCATCAACATCACGAGATTTTTGTATCGCTGAAGAATCGGTGAGTTGTGATTCTGTTTTGGTGAAAACTTCTTGTAACAACTGCAACATGCCTTTACGTTTCGCGAACCAACGTTGGCGATAACGCTTAAGCGTTTTCTCTGCATCGATTTTATCAAGGGGCATAAATCGTGTGACCCAGCGATAACGCATGGGCAAGTGATTGAGTTGATCAAGCAAGGCTGGCAAGGTGCTGGATGGAAAACTTAATACGGATAAAACCCCTAAATGTTCTTCACCAAGTTTCGGTGCAAGACCTGCTAGCAAAGGCGTATCGGCTAAAAATGCATCGAGATACATCGGGTTTTCCGGTGTTTTGACCGGATGATTCTTGCAAGAGATCGCTTGATGCAAGTAAGTCAGTGTTTCATCATCGCTGAGTGCCTCAGCTTCGTAACAAACATCTTGTAACAAATGTAAGATGCGTGTCACCGTGGCAGTAAAGTAATCGCGGACCTCATGTGAGTCTTCTTTTGTGTCGTCATCTGTTTTAGTAATAAACCAGCGTGACATTTTTTTATGTGATTGCGAAGGAGGTAAGTATTGCAGCGTAATATAATAATCACTTTCAAACGAAGCATCCGCTTGCATGAAGCTTTCATTGCGTTCTGCATCAATTAGCCAGCTGATGGGATCAGGAAAGGCACTGTCATTTTTGCTGAAGGTGTAGGGGCGACGATTGGCTTCAATGTAAATAGCCCAGCCCGATCCTAAACGTTTTAATGCATTGTTGAGGCGTGCGCTTACTGTCACTAATTGTGTGTCGGTTGCAGAAGCAAGATCAGGACCACGGAAACGCAAAGTTTGTTGTAAGGACCCATCCTTATTAAGGATAACGCCAGGCGCAATCAATGCAGCCCATGGTAGTAAATCGGCTAATTGGTCGGGGTGTTTTTTGTATTCCGTTAAATTAAACATGATAAAACTTTTTCTTGCGTAGGCAGCGAATAAACACTTCAAAGAAATCGGGATCCCGTTTGGCAAGGATGACACCGATAAAGTGCGTCACAATAAAAAGGGGGAGGGTGTAGTAAGCATGTAAGCCTAATACAATGGCCGCGCCCAGTGTGGCATTGAGTATGGCAAACAAACGCGGCGCACCCGCAACCAAAAGTGGTGCGATGAGCGCAGTGTGTAATGGAATACGAAAGCCAGGGATCTGCATGGTCTTAGCCTGCAGCGCCGAACAAACTCACGATAATGCTTGATGCGGTAAACGCAATCGATAAGCCGAGGACTACTTGAAAGAGGCGACGTACGCCACTGCCAGCTTCACCGAAGGCAATCCCAAACCCTGCTAGCACAATGGCAATCACGCCAATGATTTTCGCAACAGGGCCGGTGAGGGAGTCCATGATTTTCTCTAGTGGCGATTCCCAAGGTAAGCCTGTATCAGCTAATGCAATTTGTAGTAAACAAGCATTCAAACACAGGGCCGTGACAACGCGCTTTAACCATGGCATGGCAATCGCCTCCTTAATTTATCCGTTTAGTGCATCCAATAACGAATGTTGGGTATCTGAGGGGGCAACGTCTCCGCGTAATTCCCACATAATCACACCACCTAGGTCATTCGTTTTTACATATTGTGCGAGTGCTTTTGCATAATCGGCATCCGCATACGAGATATACACTTGCGAATACTGGGCGCTGGAACCAGGGGGTACCCAAGCCGCAGGATTGTAAGCCCACACAGCATTCACAATACCATCATGTTGTGCATCTTTCATCTGATAAGCTGTAAAACCTTGACCAAGCATATGATTGACGATGTAGCTGTATTGGAAACCACCCATGCAGCTGCCGCCTGGTGTCATCGTACACTGCGGTTCATCCAAATCACCGCGGGCAATGCCGTTGAATGATTGATACAAGCCATGTTGATCGCCAGCGGGTACGCCAGTGAGTGTGCGGCCATAGGCGGGAATACCCGCCAGGATTTTATTGGCCGGAATACCTTGAGCTTCTAAGGCTTTTACGGCTTTTTCTACACTGAACTCTTTCTCACCATAAGAACTGTTCGGATCAGCATACAAGCTGTTGTTGAAGCCAGTTTTCCCATTCACGTCAAAGCCACCATGGAAGTCATAGGCCATCAAGGAAATGTAGTTGACATCAGCTGAGATGCTTTTCCAGTTGTTGCCAACCGTTGCAACCCAACCCGCATTGGCAGGAATGGGCATGCTGATGATAATGTTTGGTAAGGCTTGACGTAAGCGTGAAATCAAGTTGGCGTAATTGTTTGCATCGTCTGTTGTGATGGTGCCGGCAGGGGGCTCAAAATCTAAATCGATGCCATCAATGCCACTTGCATTCACCAGTGCTACGATAGAACTCACGAAATTATTTAAGTGTGTAAACGCACGATGAAAATCGTCATCGTGACCATAACCACCGATGGAAATAAATTTTTGCAGATTACCTTTTGTGTTGTTTAAATCTAAAAACGCCTGAAAATTGCCTTTAGGGTGATTCCATTGGTCAGCAGGAACATTCTTTCTAGGTTTAAATGTGGTATCGCCGGGCGTGTAACTCCAACAAATTGGTGCAGTGTTTGTATTGCTGCATAGGCCACCGTTACCAAAGAAAATGTCGTTATGTTTGAAGTTTTTGTCGTTACGCAAATCGCTCCAGTTATCAGAAAAATGTACGCGGCCCATGTTGTCGACTTCAAAAAAATCATAAGTTAAAGCATTAATTTTTTCGAGTTTAGCTTGAACATCATCGTTACGGACGACACCCTTATTATCCATACTGCCCGGTAAACCATAATCTGCTTCTGGAATGGCGCGACCAGATTTGTCATTAGAATATACATTCCAATTGGACCAATAAGCCATGATGAGCGGTTGTGGGTTTGAAACTTTGGGTGTGGCGAAGGCGGTGGTGCTGGTAAGGCAAGTAGCAAGAAGAATGGTTTTGAATAATTTCACAGAATGCTCCAGTTGATTATTTCTATCAGTATATTAACAGAAGTCCTGGGGAGAAACCTTAAGGTAGTCTTAAGGGGAGTGCTGTCATCCCGGCCTTGAGCCGGGATCTCCATCTACTGCCGTATTGCCAACACTGTCATCCCGGATATTTTCCTTTGGAAAATTCCGGGATGACAGCTATTAACATAACGTATGACTAAAGTTCCAGAGAAAAAATGCATCCCTCTCTATCGCTGTCATCTGATAGATGATGACCATTCGGCGGTGTGCCAGTTGGTGTGCTTTGGGAGTTCGGGAGTGATAACACAGAATCGTGCACAGTACTTCCTCCAGCCCCCCCCGAAAAAACAAAATTTTCCCGCTCCTCTGAAATACTCAGGCCAGTGGGATCATTAAGAAGTATGTTTGCATACAAATCTGGAGAAACAGCTGAAGGCGTTTGAACCGTTTTGTCAGTAGATTGAAATGTTTTAATGGCAAAAGTGATATCAGGATTTACGCCATTTTGTTCGTTGTTCATGGGTTTTTGGTTTTCCAAGCAGTGTGAAAATAATTTTTTCGCTATTCTATAGCGATTTATTTGTTTTTCAAGCCCACGGCTTGATTCCTCAAATAACTGATTCGCTTGTTTTACATAATGATTGCTTGTCAGCATACGAATGGTGCGGAAAGGTTTGCTTAAAACATGCGGTAATCGATAACGGCAATGCGCGATGAGTTTATCGACAATGTTTTTTGCTTTATCGAGTGCTTCATTAAACTTTCTCTCATTATTCCGCGCATATTCATATTTTAAATATTGTTTGATCTTGAATCGCTTGGTTTTATAGCTTGATGTCTGAAAGGCAAGCTCATCAGTCTTTTCTTTTAGAGATTCGACAATCTCTTTGTCCAATGTGTAACGATGGTGATGTCGTTGGATACGATCTACTGCGTAGAGAAATTTAATTTCAGGATGTTCTTTTTTAAGCTGTTTTCCAAATGCTACATCACTCCGTTTAAACACTTCGCTTGCATCATGATAAATCCTGTCGAGACTAGCATAGCCAGACTCTTTTTTAGGATAGCGGTGAATCTTGGCTGTATCGGTAAGCACGGGTCTTTCTTGCGCCTCATCCTTTCTTTTTGCCCAGTGGTTCTTGTAGCGATAACGCGCCAAGTTTATATCTACCAAGGGCGAGTGTTTTTGATCAAGATGCGCGAGTTGATAGAGCGCACTGGCGAGTAAGGCGTTCGGGTGATGCGATTTTTCTTTACTAAGTCGAGGTATGGCGTGCAATACACCGTTTTTTCCGACGATCTCATACAGCGGTTTGCTGAGCGTAGGGTTTTCGCTTTTCTTCTCGTAGAAAGATTGAATGCTGTTGTTATCTTTTCCCATGACGATTGCTTGCTTTTATTATCACTTGGAATCAGTGTATCGCAGCTAGATTAAGGTAATATTAATGTGGAGAGCGTGGCCAATGAAATCATCTGTTGTGCCTCAGTTGTGCTTGATTTTGAGAAAGATGGCGCTATAATAAGTGCCTAATAAAGGTCTTAATTTGGCACCATCATGCAACATTTACACGCGACACACATTGCTAGCATTAGCGAGCTGAAAAAGAATCCCTCTAAACTCATCCATAAAGCGGATGGGCGGCCTGTGGCTATTCTCAATCACAATGTTGCGACGGCTTATTTAATTCCAGCGGCTTTGTTTGAGCAATTGCTAGAGCACATCGACGATCGCACCTTGGAAAAACTGGTATCTGTACGGCTACAAGATAATCAAAAGCCGATTAGGGTGGATGTGGATGAGCTATAGTCTTCTCTTATTTTAGGTATGATTTAGTTGGGGACTAAGGTTAAAAGGGATGCTTAGATAATTTCGTTTGTCTTTTTTTGAAATAAACTTTCGAGCTCATGAGTAAGTCAGGGTGCGTTGGTTTTACATATTTGTTTATCACATATTCAATCGAAGATGGAATTTTTCCTGGGTAAATGATGACGTTAAAATGATGCTCAACGAAATATGAAATTGTCACGGCCGTTTCTTCGAGAAAGTAATTGATACTGTTGGTTGAAGTAGCGTGAGTACATCTTGTCATTGCTTTAGATGAATTGGTTTGACGTTTGAGGTATAACATTGCATCTTGTTGAACTAATAATCTATATTTTTCAGATTTACGGTACAGCTCATTTACTTTCTGTTTTGCTTTTGTGTAACCTGGTGCTTGTAAGCATTTTTCCCAGTAGATAATGGTATAGGGAATTGTGAGCGCATGGAGATAGGTTTGATTTTTCTGTAACCAATTCTTCCCACATTCATGCAGTGTCTGCCTGCTGATGTTTTCTTGATTGTAGCGGTGCAGTGTATCTGCAATCAGAATGCTGCAGTGTCCAAAGTATTTCGATACACTCGATAAGGTTACTTGTAGTTTCTCTGATGTCTGGCTTGTATTGCCTAGGCTAATGGGAATAACACAGCTTAGTGCGCGCAGGGTATCTGTGTTTAGGTGTCCAAGGCCAGTAAATTTTGCTTTGTAATCCATTGATCAATTTAAGGCCTTGTGTATTTATAGACATTTTTTGCAACTCTACCATGAGAATCAAGATCGAGCATAAGAGATGATTCATCGATGCCAAGTATGTTTCGAAGTTGTGTGCGTATTCTTTCCTTAGAGGTTGCTGGAATGATCAGTTTCTCCACATGCTCAGTATGCGTTAGAGGTAATGGTTCTGCAAAGCGATATTTATTTTCCTCATCGCGCTTGAAGTAATGCTTTCCAGAGAAAAGCGTAAACTTTCCTCGTTGAGCAGAAATTCTTGGATTAAGGTTACCCGGTTCAACGGGAATAGGTAGTTGAAGTTTATTCTTCACAGTACCATTAGTGCACAGATACTCTAATTTACTTACGACTTCCGAAAGATTATACCTATTGTTACTTTTTAATGTATCTGGTAGTTCATGAGAGTCTGTGAGTAATTTTGCATGTTCAACAATAAGTTCTTCAGTATTTTCTGATACTGCTTGAAGCGCTCGAAATCTTACATCAAAGTAATCTTGTAGTGCTATCCCCATGTCACTGCGGGCTAATGATGCCGAGGAGCTTAAAGAAAAGGGATCAAGCTTCCAAATAGCGGCGTCATGGTTATCATTAGACTCATCTGAGCAAGCAAAAAAGGTAGCAACCATGATATTACTGGACCAATCGAGTAGCCTCGTTGGATACTGGTAGTGTTGCATGACACTCAACGTGTCAAAGACCTGAGCATCCTTCGCATGTTCTGGATGGTTTAGTTTGAAGCTAGTAACTAGCTGTTTTTCAAGGAAGCCCTCTTGTCCTGATTGTTCAGGAGACCTAAAAAGTGTAGGGGTAAGGTTCCACTGAGAATTTGCATGTCCGCGAAACCAATATCTGAATTGAGGTGGGATTTGGGGCATATTAGGCAGAATATCTGTTGTATCTTTCGGAAGTAAATTTTCGCAATATTCAAAAATGTCCTTCATGTCCTTCAGTTCAGTTACGTCATTTTTCTCGGTCTTATTTGGCGCTGTGTATACTCGGGCTGTTTTCTCATCTTGAAGAGAAGACGATGCGGACAATGCTCTGCTGTGAGGAAAAAATAGAGAAAGAATGGAAACAGATGACTGCTTTGTTGAGAGTGATCTTGGCGCTAATACTAACGCTCTAAAAAATAACATGACCCACTTCCAGTAACGCTTAGAGGCTTCATCCTATCAGAGTTTCACCACGTTGGGAATAAAAAATACATTTAAACCTTTAACTCGGTTAGGCGTGAATTACTGCCACTAACCATTAAAAAACACCATTAGTGGCAAAAACCCTTTGGTTTTTTCTGCCACTAAGCTATAATTTAATACCTTAGTGGCAGAGGTTAACTATGAAACCATTCCAACCCATTGAAAATAAAGAATTTATCGGCCGTTCGCGAGAGCGCAAACAACTGTGCAAAATCGGCCAATCAGATGAGGCTGAAATAGTCGTGCTGTATGGCCGTCGACGCGTTGGCAAAACAGAGTTGCTGGAACAGTGCTACAGAGAGAGAAATTTGCTCAAGTTTGAGGGGCTTGAGGGTCAACCCAGCCAGGTGCAAATGGCCAGCGTGATGGATGATTTGGCGCGCTATACGGAACAACCTTTACTTTCCCAGGTGCAGGTACAAACCTGGAAAGATGTATTTCACCATATTTATACACACACGCAGTCTGGTACATGGACGATTTACTTCGAAGAGCTGCAATGGCTGGCAGAATATAAAGATGACTTTATCAGTATATTGAAATTTGCCTGGGACAATTGGTTTCGTCGTAACCCTAATTTACTGATGATTTTATGTGGTTCTTCTCCATCCTTTATGATTCAGCATGTGATGCACTCACGCTCGCTTTACAATCGTTCGCAACATGAAATGCATTTGCAGCCGCTTAGTTTACAAGAAGCCGCTGCGTACATGGGAGATAAATATAGCAAACAAGATATAATGGATGCGTATTTAACTGTGGGAGGAATTCCTCTTTACCTTAAGCAATTAAAACAAGATTCTTCTATTTGGCTAAGCCTCTGTCAAAGTGGTTTTGTGCAGGATGCATTTTTTAGCAAAGAGCATGCACGTATTTTTGTGAGCAGCATGAGCGATGATCCGAATTATAAAAAAGTTATTGCTTACTTAGCGAAGAAACCGCATGCGACACGCGCAGATATTTTAAAACACCTTAAAATAAGCTCTGGCGGTGGTGTAACTGCCTTGCTTAATGATTTAGAATTATGTGGGTTGATGCGAAAATATGCCCCGGTATTTTCGGGGAAAGAGAGTCGACTTGCGCGTTATGCGATTGATGATCCCTATTTGCATTTTTATTACCAATTTATTGCGTCACAACAAAAAGCGATCACCCAGGGAAAGTTTAATGATGATCCTACCATGGGCATCACGCATCAAAAATACCAGCAATGGTTGGGTTATGCCTTTGAACGTTTTTGTCAGCGTTATGCACATAGGATAGCAGAACGTTTAGGTTTTTCTGCTGTGCAATATGATTCAGGTGCTTATTATAATCGTAGTACCTCGAAAGATGATCCGGGTTATCAAATAGATCTCGTCTACGATCGTGCGGATAATGTGTTAACGGTGTGTGAAATTAAATATTTAAAAGACAAGGTGCCGAGCAAAGTGATTGTTGAGTTTGAAAAAAAATTAGCACGGCTCGATATGAAAAAAGAAAGGACTATCCACAAAGTGCTGATCACGATGAATGGTGCAGAGCAAAGCGTGATAAACGATGGTTATTTCGATCGGATTCTTACCGTGGATGATTTTTTCTGAGGTACTACACTTGATTCCCCCCCCACAACCCCATAAACTCTCCAAACGATGAAATTTGACCTACTCAAAACAGACCAACAAGCTCGCCGAGGGCGGCTGACCTTTGCCCGTGGCGTGGTAGAAACACCCACGTTCATGCCAGTCGGCACTTACGGCACTGTAAAAGCGATGACGCCGGAACGCATCCAAGAGATTGGTGCGCAGATTATCTTGGGCAATACCTTCCATTTAATGTTACGTCCCGGTGCGGAGATTATTCGTCAGCACGGCGATTTGCATGACTTTATGCAATGGCAGGGGCCGATCCTGACGGACTCTGGTGGCTTTCAAGTCTTTAGCTTGGGTGCTTTGCGCAAACTGAATGAGCAGGGCGTGATTTTTCAATCACCAGTCAACGGCAGTCGCGTTGAATTAACACCTGAAAAATCGATGGAAGTGCAGCGCGCTTTGGGATCGGATATCGTGATGATCTTCGATGAATGCACGCCGTATCCTGCCGATCATGAAACCGCAAAAAAATCTATGGAACTTTCCTTGCGCTGGGCGCAGCGTTCACGTGATGCACATGGGGATAACCCGTCGGCGTTGTTTGGGATCGTGCAGGGCGGCATGCATGAAGATTTACGCAAACAATCGCTCGCAGGTTTAACGGGTATTGGTTTTGACGGTTATGCGATTGGTGGATTGTCTGTGGGTGAGCCCAAAGATGACATGTTTCGCGTGCTGGATTTTTTAACGAGTGACATGCCTGCTGATAAACCGCGTTATTTAATGGGGGTGGGTAAGCCAGAAGATTTGGTGGAAGGGGTGTTGCGCGGTGTAGATATGTTTGATTGCGTGATGCCAACGCGTAATGCACGCAATGGGACTTTGTTTATCAGCACAGGTGTGGTCAAAATTCGTAACAGCGCAAATCGCACTGATACGGGACCGTTGGATGCAGATTGTGCATGTTATACCTGTCAGCATTATTCTCGCGCTTATTTGCATCACCTCGATCGTTGTAACGAAATGTTAGGCGCGCAATTGAACACTATTCATAACTTACATTACTACCAACAATTGATGCAGGGATTGCGTGAAGCGATAGAAAACGGTACATTGCAGACCTTTGTTAAAACATTCTACGCGAAGAGGTCCTCATGAGTGCTACTCACGCCGCTGCACAAGCGCAACAAGGTTCTGGTTTTTTTATGGTGATGCTAGGCGTCATTTTGGTATTTTATTTATTCTTGTGGCGCTCACAAAGCAAGCGCACAAAAGCGCAAAAGGATTTATTGTCAGGCTTGGCAAAAGGTGATGAAGTGGTGACAACGGGTGGGATTGCCGGTTGCATCAGTTCCCTAGACGACAACTTCGTCATATTGAAAATTGCGGCACAAGTTGAAATCAATATTCAACGTGCTGCGATTGCGAACTGCTTGCCAAAAGGCACATTGAAAATCTCGTAAGGAACGGAGCTTCCCATGCAAAATCGTTACCCCTGGTGGAAAAGCGCGCTGGTGATTGTGTTAACAATCATCGGCTTGATTTATGCAGCACCTAATTTATACGGTGACGATCCCTCGATTCAACTTTCTGGTGTTCATGGTGCGCGTGTGGATACACACATCATTGATACAGTGAAAAACACCTTAACCACAGAAGATCTCACGGCGAAATCAATTAAAATTGTGAACGACAATTTAATCGTGATACGTTTTAAAGAAGTGAATACGCAGCTGAAAGCCCGGGATTTTTTAAAGGCTGCGCTGGGGCATGATTATACGGTGGCATTAAACTTAGCGCCGGCGACGCCGCATTGGCTTAATAGCTTTGGTGCGGGACCCATGAAGTTGGGACTGGATTTGCGTGGTGGCGTACACTTTTTGTTAGCAGTTGATGTTGACTCGGTGATTGCGAAACGTGAAGCAGAACAATTACGTGGTATTGCGCGTGCATTGCGTAAACAACGCATTCGTTACAGTGGCGTGGCAAAACCGAAACACGCAGAAGGTATGGTCATTCATTTCCGTGATGTGGCTAGCTTGCATCAGGCGATGGATTATCTAAAAAATGACTATCGTCAATTTATTTTCACAGAAAATACGGATAAAGGCTTTGTGTTAACAGCGCATTTCCAACCGGATGCCTTAACGAAAATGCAGCAAGAAGTGGTGGATCAAACCATGACTGTGTTACGTAATCGTGTCAATGAGTTAGGTATTGCAGAGCCGGTCATTCAGCAACAGGGTAAAGGTCGTATTTCTGTTGATTTGCCGGGTATTCAAGATGCTGCGCAAGCAAAACGTATTTTGGGTGGTACGGCAACGCTGGAATTCCATTTAGTTGATAGCACGCATGATGTGAGCACGGCGCTAGCGGGTACCGTGCCAGCCGGCACACGTGTGTATCGTATGAGTAATGGCACGCCGTTATTGTTACTTAACCAAATACTATTGAAAGGGAGTGATATCACTTCTGCGACGTCTAGTTATGGTCAAGATGGTCGTCCTTCCGTGAGTTTGGCGGTGAGTGGTGCGGACGTCAGCTATTTTAGTAAAGTGACGCGCGATAGTGTAGGCCAGCGTATGGCAATCGTGTACGTAGAAACGAAGAATCAAAGTAAGTTGGTGAATGGTAAGGTGATAAACCGCGCACAAAAAGTAGAGCGCGTAATTAGTGCACCGACTATTCAAAGTGCTTTAGGCGCGAACTTCGAAATTACAGGGATCACTGACCCACAGGAAGCAAAAAACTTAGCTTTATTGCTGCGTGCGGGTGCATTGCCTGCGAATATTTATCCGATTGCAGAAACCACTGTTGGTCCTAGCCTTGGTAAAGACAACATTCATAAAGGTGTCTTGTCGGTTGAAATCGGTTTCTTGATTATTGTCGTGTTTATGGGTTTGTATTATCGCTTGATGGGCATGTTTGCGAATCTAGCGCTGGCAGCAAATTTAATACTAACCGTGGCTGCTTTATCAATGATGGGCGCGACCTTAACTTTGCCGGGGATTGCCGGTTTGGTACTCGCGGTCGGCATGGCGGTGGATGCTAATGTATTGATTAACGAGCGTATTCGCGAAGAATTACGTAATGGTATGTCCGCACAAGCGGCGATTCATGTCGGGTATGAAAAAGCGTTTATCACGATTGTTGATGCGAACGTCACCACCTTAATTGTGGCCGTCGTATTATTTGCGATTGGTTCTGGTTCCGTGAAAGGCTTTGCGGTGACGCTGATGATTGGTCTGGTGATTTCCATGTTTACGGCGATTACTGGTACGCGGGCATTGGTGAATTGGGTTTATGGTGGCAAACAATTGAAAAATATTTCGATTGGGATTTAGATTTTACACAACAAAATTTCAGTATGCCTGGAGCCAGGGTCTCCTGAAGCCACTGCAGTACTAGATGGAGACCCCGGGTCAAGCCCGGGGTGACAGCGGTGATCCGGCATGGCAAAGAACGAATACTGAGGATAAAGTATTATGGAATTTTTTAAAAAGACATCGATTGATTTTATGGGGCTCCGTAAATGGTGCGCTGTACTGTCTGTGTTGATGTTCGTGGTGTCGATTGCAGGTCTTGCGAAGTATGGCTTAAATCTGGGTTTAGATTTTACGGGTGGGACACAAATTCAGGTGGCCTATAAAAAACCGGCAGATTTATCCGATGTGCGCGCGCAATTAGCGCAGGCGCATTTTGATGAAGCGGTTGTTACCAGTTATGGCGATACCCATAACGCTTTAGTGAAAGTGGGCCAACGTGATGATATGAGCCAGCAGCAACTAAGCGCAGCTATTATCAAAGCATTGCCAGGTGCTGCATTGCAGAGTGTGGAGTTTATCGGGCCGCAAGTCGGGCATGAGCTAGCCACCAACGGAACAATGGCTTTATTAATTGCGATGTTAATTACAGGGATCTACATTGCGCTGCGCTTTGAGTGGCGTTTAGCGGTAAGTTCTACTGTGGCATTGATTCATGATCCGATTATTATTCTCGGATTTTTCGCGATTTTCCAAGAAGAGTTTGATTTAACGGCCTTAGCTGCGCTGCTGACTATCTTAGGGTATTCACTCAATGATACCGTCGTGGTTTTTGATCGGGTGCGTGAAAACTTTCGTAAGGTGCGTAAAGCAACGCCCGCAGAAATTATTAACTTGTCGGTTAACCAAACTTTGTCACGAACCATCATGACATCGGCACTGACTTTCATGGCTGTATTGGCACTCTATCTTTACGGTGGACCGAAAATACATTCTTTCTCGTTGGCGTTTATCATCGGGATCATTGTGGGTACTTACTCATCGATCTACGTTGCCGGCGCACTTTCTGTTGCGCTAGGTCTGACGCGCGCTGATTTGATTCCTAAAGCCAAGCCGACTTTCGAAGAAGGCTAGCGTTTACTTCTGTCATCCCGGAATTTTCCGAAGGAAAATGTCCGGGATCTCCTATTAACTACCCCATCACCCGGCGCAGCGGACATGATAGCAGTTCTACGCTGTAGTTTTTTGATGTTTTTACGCTGAGAAAGAACCGGTTGGTGAAGGTTCGGAAGCATGTGATCTTGTGGAGGCTGGTGATGCTGGCAACAAAACAGCAAATGCAGCGCGTTCTGACGCACTGTGCATTGAGCCAATGGTCAAATCAAGCTGAAGATACGCATCTCTAAATGTTTCATCAAAAATGGTTTGTATTGGATGCCCTTGTGCCACACGATAATAGTGAGATAAAGATAATGATGCACTGCAAGGTACCGCCAGAGAGCTATTTTTTCGGAGTATGCTATCTGACAAGCATGAGGTAAGAGCAGCGAAGAAGGGCGATTTTTGTATAGATAATCACGTGGTGATTGAAATAGGCGGAAAGAACAAAGGCTTTTCTCAAATTAAAGAACAATCTAATGCCTATCTAGCTTGCGATGATTTAGAAACAGGCCTTGGTAGCCGTATTCCGTTATGGTTGTTTGGGTTTTTGTATTGAGGTCGCTGTTATCCCAGAACTACCGCTGTCATCCCGCGCTTGACGCGGGATCTCCTGAAAGCACTACAGTAATAGATGGAGACCCCGGGTCAAGCCCGGGGTGACAGGAGTACAGTTAGTAATTTTTGCTTGGCTAATCTTTTACTGAATAAGGCAACGCTTGCCAAGTCATTGCAACCTCATGCAAGAAAAGGGGCGTCTCAAGCGCCGCATCTTTCACGACGCACAATGCTTGTTCGCCATCAGACAGAACCACTTTTCCAACAGCTTGCTGTTGATCATTCATCACGACATCACCAGGTGTTGCAGAAACAACAACAGCCGCACATCGCATATGCTGTTTGATTTTCCCTAAGAAATGCATGCGCGCAACAATCTCTTGGCCGATGTAACAACCTTTATTAAAACTGACAGCACCTAGGCTCGGTAAATTAATATCGTGCGGCGTGAATTGTTCGCTGGTTTCAGGAAAAATTTCAGGGATCCCTTGCTGGATGAGTTCCGCGACGCTGTTATCCTGTGCGCTACCACTGTCACCCCGCACTTGATGCGGGGTCTCCTTATCGATCACCGCGATACGAACCTTCGCACGTAACATGAATTTCTTAAGATTATTCATAGCTGTTTCTGCCAATGCACTGGGCACGCGCAATACAAAGCCATCGTCACGTTTCAACACACGCCACAAACTCACGACGCGCCCTTTAGGATTACAATGTGCAGCCAGCACATCTTCGCCCACGGCAAGTGCAGCGATATCTGCTGTTAATTGCCCTTGCAGAAAGGTTTCTGTATCTTCACCTTCGCAGTGATAGTGGGTGTATGGAATGATTGACATAATAAGCTCTCCTATTATTTCGCATTCTACGTGAAAGCGATGAAGGGTGTCACCCTAGTATGCAAACTGCTGTGATGGGATAAGGCGGGATCGGATATCTTTTTCAAAAACCGTCGGCGGCAGGGATAGCCGCCGTCGAGCTACAGGGATGTATTTATGCGTGTTTTTGGAAGAGATATCGGATCCTGCATCAACAATCATTGATATTGTATCCTATTAAACTCAGGACAAAATCGGAGTATACTCCGAAAATGGCGTACAAAATCGGAGTATGGTCCGAAAATGGAATGAAAATTATGTTTTCAAGTAACAGTAAAAATTTAAACGGGGGTAAAGTGGATGATCTAGATCCCACCTACCTCAGATGGCAGGCACACCGCCGTGGCATGTTAGAGCTTGATCAGGTCCTTGGCGGCTTTTTCGATGTGCATTATGTCAGTCTTTCGCCTGACATGCAGGCGAGTTTCCGCGATCTGCTAGCAGTTTCCGATCAAACCCTGTTTAATTGGTTCTTTAAACATGCTGACGCTGATCCCGAATTCCATGCCCTCATCGAACAGATTAAAAAGCACGCTGGCATTCAGCCTCCACCTACGGCCGGATAAGCGTTCTAGCGTTGCTTGCATTGTCTTTGTGGCCGCGTTGATTGGTTGGTTGTGGATGTTGCCGATACTGCCTAGCTGGCAAGCAGGGCTGAGTATCCTCCTGATCATCAGTTCGAAGCATACTTTATCTGAACAAATTGGTAGTTGGTCGCCTTCAGCAATTCGAGATATCACTTTTATCGGCCAACAATGGCGCTTAATCCCCAATAAAGGACCGTCAAAAGTCGCTAAACTGGTAAAAATCCCCTTGATATGGCCAATTGTCGTGTTGTTGTCCTTTAGAACCGGCTATAATACGCGACCAACGGTGATCTGGGTGACCCGTTGGCGCTGCGAGCTTGCAGCCTGGCGCCAATTGCGCGCACAACTGAGACATGAACAATGACCACACCACTAGACCAAATTCGTAACTTTTCTATTATCGCGCATATCGATCATGGCAAATCGACGATTGCCGATCGCTTCATTCATTTTTGTGGTGGCTTGACCGATCGAGAAATGCAAGCACAAATTCTTGATAGCATGGACATTGAGCGTGAGCGTGGTATCACGATTAAAGCGCAAAGCGTGACATTACATTACGACGCTGATGATGGAAAAACCTATCAGCTCAATTTTATTGACACACCGGGTCACGTGGATTTTTCTTATGAAGTCTCACGTTCGCTCTCTGCTTGCGAGGGCGCCTTACTGGTTGTCGATGCTGCACAAGGTGTGGAGGCGCAAACCGTTGCCGTGTGTTATACCGCGGTAGAGCAGGGCTTAGAAGTGATCCCAGTGCTGAATAAAATGGACTTGCCGCAGGTCGAACCTGAAAAAGTTAAACAAGAAATCGAAGATATTATTGGGATTGATGCGAGCGAAGCTTTGCCGGTGAGTGCTAAGCAAGGCACAGGTATTAAAGAATTGCTAGAAACACTTGTTGCGAAAGTGCCTCCGCCAGAAGGGGATACCGAAGAACCGCTACAAGCATTAATTATTGACTCCTGGTTTGATACTTATTTAGGCGTGGTGTCATTGGTGCGGGTGAAGCATGGCATACTTAAAAAAGGCGACAAAATCCAAGTGATGTCGACGGGAAAACAATATCCTGCTGATCGCGTGGGTGTATTTACACCGAAGCGCACAGATTTGCCTGAACTAAGACCTGGCGAAGTGGGTTTTGTGGTTGCGGGGATTAAAGACATTAATGGTGCACCCGTTGGGGACACTTTAACGCATGCCTCAAGGCCGGCGACAGAACCATTACCTGGCTTTAAGAAAGTGAAGCCGCAAGTCTACGCCGGGATGTATCCGGTTGACGCAGATGACTTTGAGGGATTCCGTGATGCACTAGGAAAATTGCGTTTAAATGATGCGTCTTTATTTTTCGAACCTGAATCATCCGACGCCTTAGGCTTTGGTTTCCGTTGTGGCTTCTTGGGCATGTTGCACATGGAAATTGTGCAAGAACGCTTAGAACGCGAATACGATTTAAATTTAATTACGACGGCACCGACCGTTGTGTATCAAATGGTGCTGAGAGATGACTCAGTAAAAACTTTAGAGAATCCTGCTAACTTACCCGATCCTGCGACCATTCAAGAGTGGCGTGAACCGATAGTCAAAGCAAATATTTTGGTGCCACAAGATTACGTGGGTGCTGTTATTTCTTTATGTATTGAGCGTCGTGGTGTGCAAAAACAAATGCATTACACCGGGAATCAAGTAGCAATTACCTATGAATTACCCATGGGTGAGGTGGTCTTAGACTTTTTCGATCGCCTAAAATCGGTGACGCGTGGTTATGGTTCTTTAGATTATGCGTTCGATCGTTTCGAAGCCGCACAACTCGTTAAATTAGACATTTTGATTAATGGCGATCGTGTGGATGCTTTATCCGTTATTGTGCATCGTTTGCATGCCGAAGGACGAGGCCGTCTGATTGCAGAAAAAATGAAAGAGATTATTCCTAGACAAATGTTTGATGTGGCGATTCAAGCCGCGATTGGTGCACATGTGATTGCCAGAACAACCGTGAAAGCCTTACGTAAAAACGTGACAGCAAAATGTTACGGGGGTGATGTATCACGAAAACGTAAATTGCTGGACAAGCAAAAGAAAGGTAAAAAACGCATGAAACAAATTGGTAAAGTAGAAATTCCGCAAGATGCGTTCTTGGCGGTATTAAAAGTGGATGATAAGTAATGAAGTCGATACGTGATTTATATAAAACATTAAACTATACGTTTAAAGATATTGCGCTGTTGAATTTAGCTCTGCGCCATCGCAGTGCTAAGGGTCAAAGCAACGAACGATTGGAATTTTTGGGCGACTCTATTTTGAATTTCGTGATTGCGCAAGCGTTATTTGAACGTTTTCCACAAGCGAAAGAGGGCGAGCTTAGTCGTATGAGAGCGAACCTGGTGAAAGGGGATACCTTAGCCGAAATTGCAACGGATCTAGGGATTGGCGATCATTTAAATCTGGGCAGTGGCGAATTGAAAAGTGGCGGTAATCGTCGCCGTTCTATTCTAGCCGATAGCGTAGAATCTATTATTGCTGCCATTTATTTTGATGCGAATTTATCGGTTTGTCGCCAATGTATTTTAGGTTGGTTTGAAAACCGCTTAGAAAAAGCAGATGCGCTTCAAACCTATAAAGATGCGAAAACGATGTTGCAAGAATATTTGCAGGCCCGCCGTTTTTCTTTGCCTACTTATGAAGTAACGAAAATTGAAGGTGAGGCACATGCGCAAATATTTTATGTTGCTTGCAGTGTGGACGGCTTGGATTTAAGTGCACAAGGACAAGGGGCTTCACGTCGTACGGCAGAGCAGGAAGCCGCGCACGATTATTTACAACAACTAAAAGTACAACGTGAGAATGCACATGCCAAATGATACACACAGCGGTTATATTGCGATTATCGGACGACCTAATGTGGGGAAATCTACATTACTGAATGCGCTGATTGGTAAAAAGGTCGCGATTACCTGTCATAAACCTCAAACGACACGCCATCAGATTTTAGGCATTCACACGGAAGGCGAGTTGCAAATGATTTTTGTGGATACCCCGGGTATTCATCTGGGCAGCAAGTCTGCGATTAATCAGATGATGAATAAGACAGCGACACAAGCGGTAAAAGATGTGGATGCGGTTTTGTTTGTTGTGGATGCAACGCGCTGGACACAAGAAGATGAAAATGCATTGACAAAAGTAAGAAACGTGAAATGTCCGGTGTTTTTAGTGATTAACAAGATCGATAAATTGCTGGATAAAAAACAATTGCTGCCGCAAATGGAGGGTTACAAAAAACTCTATGAGTTTACGAACATGATCCCTTTGTCAGCGCAGAAGCAGGATAATCTCGATGTGATTTGGCAGCTGCTTAAACCACTCATGCCGGAAGGACCGCATTATTTTCCGGATGATCAGATTACTGATCGACAAGAAACCTTTATGGTGAGCGAAATTATTCGTGAAAAGCTGATGGCGCGCTTACAACAAGAAGTGCCGTATCAGCTGACGGTAGAAGTAGAACAATTCAAACGTGAAGAAGGTATACTACATATTAGTGCCGTGATCTGGGTAGAAACCGAAGGTCAAAAAGGGATTGTTATCGGAAAGCAAGGCCAGATGTTAAAAGGGGTGGGGCAGAAAGCCCGTCTGGAATTGCAATATCGTTTCGATCAAAAAGTGATGCTGAAACTCTGGGTGAACGTAAAAAGTGGTTGGTCTGACAACACGAAAGCACTACAGCAGTTTGGTTACGAGTAAGGTTTGTTATCCTATTAGAATCTGTCACCCCGCACTTGATGCTTGTCATTCCAGAAAATGCGTAAGCATTTTTCTGGAATCTAGATCCCAGACATTTTCCTTTGGAAAATTCTGGGATGACATCTGCACGGCATGATACAGAACACTGTCACCCCGCACTTGATGCGGGGTCTCCTGCTAACACTGTTGTTGCCACTGTCACCCCGCATTTGATGCTTGTCATTCCAGAAAATGCGTAAGCATTTGTCTGGAATCTAGATCCCAGACATTTTCCTTTGGAAAATTCTGGGATGACATCTGCACGGCATGATACAGAACACTGTCACCCCGCACTTGATGCGGGGTCTCCATCTATTACCGCAGTGTCATCAGGAGATACCGCATCAAGCACGGCATGACGTGGGACTATTTTATCGCCAGTCGCTAAAATAGTCATTCATGCGGCACTTTAAATCCTTGATGAGCCTGGGAGGGGATTTCTTTCGAAAACCGTCGGCGGCAGGGATAGCCGCCGTCGAGCTCCAGGGATGGATTTATGCGTGTTTTTGAAAGAGATACCCGACTGGGCTTCTAATGATGATTTGATCGCTAGTCGCTTAAACAATCAGACAACTTTAGCCACTAACTCAGCTAATCGTTTTCCCTGCGCAATACACAGTGCTTTTTCATCTTCGCTCAAGGGATTTTTTGAGTCACCGCCAGCTAAGTGCGATGCACCATACGGTGTGCCACCGGATTGTGTGTTGGATAATTGCGGTTCGGCGTAGGGAATACCCATGATGATCATGCCGTGATGGATTAATGGCAACATCATTGATAGGAGAGTCGTTTCTTGGCCGCCGTGCATGCTGCCGGTGGACGTAAAGACGGAGGCAGGTTTACCGATTAAATCACCGGCACCCCATACGGCACCCGTTTGATCCCAAAAATGTTTTAAGGCACTGGCCATGTTGCCAAAACGGGTGGGGCTGCCCATCACTAAGCCGGCACAGCGTTTTAAGTCGTCCGTACTGACATACACGGGGCCATCGTCAGGCACGCTGGGCTCAGTGGCCTCGCAGGTGGCTGATACAGCAGGTACCGTACGGATAGTCGCCGTCATGTTGGGGACTTGTTCGATGCCGCGTGCGATGAATTTAGCCATGTCAGCGGTTGCACCGTAACGCGAATAATATAACACTAATACTTCAGCCATGAGGAGCTCCTTGTGGAATAATCATTGTTGCATTGTAAGGAAATTCGTATGCAAGCGCTACTCAAACAAGTTGCCACCCGTTTTCAGGCAAATCAGGGCTTCTCAAACGCGGCAGCGCTGACTTACACGACCTTATTAGCATTGGTACCGTTGATGACGGTCTCTTTGTCCTTGCTATCTACTTTTCCGGTATTTAATAGCGTGCAAGGGAAAATCCAACATTTTATTTTTTCAAATATGATTGCTTCATCTGGAAAAATCGTTGAACAATACCTCGTGAAATTTTCTTCTCATGTGAATCACTTACCTGCAGCGGGTTTAGTCTTTTTATTATTTACAGCCTTGTTGCTGATTATGAACGTAGAAAAAACCTTAAACCGTATTTGGGGTGTTAAGAGAACACGGCCGATCATTCAAGCATTTTTATTGTACTGGGCGATTTTAACCTTGGCGCCGATTTTATTGGGGGCGAGTATTACGATTAGCACGTATTTATTTTCACTGCCTTATATAAATGGTGTGACGAGCACGCTGAATGTTCATTTCATGAGGTTTTTACCTTGGTTCTGCATTAGCATTGCATTTACCATTGTGTTTGTCGGCATGCCAAACTGTCGTGTACCAGTGAAGAGTGGCGTGCTTGCGGGGGTGTCTGCGGGCTTGTTATTTGAGTTGGCCAAGAAAATATTTGCTCTATATATTAAACATTTCCCTACGTATGAAGTGTTATATGGTGCGCTAGCAGCTATTCCCATTTTCTTGATTTGGATGTATTGTTGCTGGGTGATTACCTTGATTGGGGCGGAGTTGAGTGTTGCACTTAGTCGTGATCAATCCTGACGAGACAGTTGTTCTTTCTTGCCTTGATAGATAGTCTCTAAATAATCTTCACCCATCTCTGCAACATACTCTTTGTATTTGCCGAGATACAGCGAAACAGACTTAGGTAACACGACCATCAGTTGTGTTGCCACGGTTTGAATGAAGAATTTGTTATGGCTAACAAAAAATACAGACCCTTGATAGGCTTTTAAGCCAGCGATTAATCCATCGATGCTTTCCATGTCGAGATGATTTGTTGGTTCATCGAGGATTAAGACATTCGATTGTTCCAACAAGATTTTAGCGAACATTAAGCGTGCGCACTCGCCACCACTTAATACGCCAATTTTTTTATACACATCATCGTTAGAAAACAGCATTTTCCCCAGTGCTTTCCGTGCGTCGGTTTCGCTGCATTGCGTTTGTCCGGTTAGCCAAGAAAACATGTCCTGTTTGGCATCGAGCTCTTCTTTATAATCCTGGGCGAAATAACTGACCTTCGCTGCGGCGTTCCAAGTATATTCACCGGCATCTTGTTGTACCTTGCCCAGAATGATTTTTATCAATGTGGATTTACCAACACCATTCGGTCCAATGATTGCATATTTCTGGCCGCTGTAGAGTTGCAGGGAAAGTTTTTCAAACAAAGGATGCGTGCCATACGTTTTAGCCAATCCTTTTACTGCTAAGAGTTGCTTGCCTAATTTTTTCTTTTGCTCAAAGGCAAAAGTGGGACGCAGCATCGTGGTGGATTGAATATCTGGTAGCTCTATTTTGTCGATCATCTTCAGCCGGCTCATGGCTTGTTTGGATTTGGTCGCTTTTGCCTTAAACTTATCAGCAAACTGTTGTAGCTCTGCGATTCTATCTTGCTTATGTTTTAATTCATGCATTTTGTGTTCGGCAAGTTCCTGTTTCTGTTTTACAGAGGAATCATAATCGCCGGTATACAGCGTGATGTCTGCATAATCGATGTCGAGTATGTGTGAGGCAACACGATTAATAAAGGAACGATCATGCGAAACAAAAATCAATAAACCTTTAAACGTGCTCACCAAATATTTTTCTAGCCAGCTAATGCTGATAATGTCTAAATGGTTAGTCGGTTCATCAAGTAGCAAAACATCGGGATCAGAAAATAAAGCTTGTGCCAACAATACCCGCAATTTATAACCACCCGACAATACACTTAATGGTTTGTCAAAACAGGTGATCTCCAAACCTAAACCTTGCAAAATAATTTCTGCCTGTGCTTGTGCCGCATAGCCATCATCATCTGCAATAATTTCTTCAAGATCGGCTAAGCGATAGCAATCTTCTTCAGTGATGTCAGCCTTTGCGAGCAGCGCTTCTTTTTCTGTGAAGGCTTTTGATAGGGCAGGCTTTCCTTCGATCACGATATCAAGAATCGCTTGGTTCTCATATTTGAAATGATCTTGACGCAATAAGCCGAGCTTTAATCCTTTTTTGCCTTCAATGCTGCCGTCAGATAATTCTTCTTCTTTTGCTAAGATCTTCAAAAAGGTCGATTTTCCCGCGCCATTGGCGCCGGTGATCGCATAGCGATTCTTGGGTAATAAATTGAGGGAGACGTCTTTGAACAGGGCCCGCTCACCATAGTATTTTGAAATCTCGTTACAGTGCAGCATGGCTTTTGTCGTGATCTATATTGTCGTGTGAGGCGTGATGATACAGGATTTGAGCTAGATTGATACAGTGCTTACGGATGATACTAAAATGGTGTTTTTTCTCATGAACCCTGCCTTTTAGCCAGGTGTTGGCTAAAATACCCCCCATACTTTAGCCAACTACTGGTTATTTTTCCTGTTTTGATCGAAATAAAGCCGCCAACGCCAGCCTCATTTTGTTGAAAATTTCACCATATCTGATAGACTGCTCAGCTCGATTGAGGGGTGAGTAAAGCATGTCCGTACCAAATGACGCACAGAATATAACAAGCGCGCTATTACACCGAGCGTATTTGTATGCGCGGCTGACGCCAGAGGCATTAAAGGTGGTTGGTTTAGCGGATACCGACTATGCCAAAAAGTTTGATGCATTTATTAAGAAAGAAACAGAGCACTTTCCTTTCTGGGGCATCTCAAAAGAGCCAGATGACCCTGCTACGCCACTTGAAGAAGCACATCAACGTGAATGTGCACCCTATATCGTTGACTCAGAAGATGACGAAGCGGTACTCAATCCTTATCTAACTTGGTATCGACGTTTGTATTATCGCTTGTGGTATAGCGAAGAAAAACGTTTAGATAAAAAGAAAGCGTACGTCAAAAATTATATCGAACAATTTGGTGAAACGACTGATGGCTTTAATAAGGCTTACATACAGGCAGAGTCATCTAAAAGAAAGAACCTGATACAACGCACGATTGCACGTTTAGCCGCGATAAAGAAAAAACAGGATCGTAATTTTTGGTTACATCTCGTTGGTTTATCGATTGCGATCATTATTTCTATTGCACAAGGGATGTTATTTAGCTATTTTGCAGCATCGATGTTTGGTGTTGGGGTATTGCCAAGCTTGTTAATCGGTATTGCAGGCATTGGTGCGAATATTGCGATTAATGTTGAAAGTGTACCAACGACTTTGCGTGAATTTATTAACTGGACGTTCTACAAAAACATTAACAAAAAAATTAATGTTGATGAAACCAAACAAACGAGCACGTTCAAGCTGCGTCGAAAATATGTCTACATGGGATTAGCCTTGATTCCTGCATTGGCGTCGGGTTTAGCCTATGGTTTTTCTATCTATGCGTCTATTTTGATTGGCCCGCATGCGGCGATTCATTGGCATTGGATCGCAGGTATTGCGGCATTAACGTCACCGCATGTTTTTGCGTTGGTGATTGCGAGCTTGGCAACGGTTACGATTGCGATGTTGTTTTATCGCGTGATGTTAAATCTCATCAAGCAAGATGCATGGCGTAGCATGAAACGATTTCTTACGAATTTCTGGACGCCTAAAGTCGCACTAAAGGGCGCCGCACTCACACGTTATCGCGCGACGAATGTGCTGAGTTCGATCTTGATTGTGTTGGCACTCGTTGTGATGAGCTTAGGTGCCTATTCTGGGATGAGTGGCTTATTTACAGGGACCCAATTAATTTCTTCTATTCCCCTTGGCGTGAATATTGCGATGTCGTGGGTGCTTGCCGGGATTGCACGGATCCCTTTGCTTACCAGTGTTGCGGTGATGATGTTTTCACGTATCGGCAGCACATTTGTAGACATTTATTTTAATCTGAAAACAGCGCGTGGGCGTGAGGCATTTTTAGATCGCATAGGGGCGGGGTTTGAGTATGTGCTGACAGAACGTCCAGTGGTCTATTTTGGCTTGCTGGGGGCGCTAATTTACGTTCCTGTGGTCTTTGGTCGTCGTTGTTCACGTAAAGGCCTGGGCTTTGCTTTTAAACGTTTTGTCGAAGAATGCGGAGAAGCGGTAAACGCCACTTTCTACGAACCTTGGTTGGTTTTCGGGATTGTCGGCGGCGTTATTTCTTCATTTTTTAATGCTATCGGTAATATTATGTTTGCTGCCCCCGGTACGCCAGTGCCCGATCGTTTTTGTGCTGGGACGTCTGCGACCGTGATCACGAGTTCTTTTTACGTCGTGAAAGAAAACCAAATGACTAGCGATTTCTGGGCCTTAAACGCCCCGATTGTGGATGCAGATAGTGATGCTGAAGCAACTTATCGAACATTCTTTCCAAGGTCTAAGACGGTGCTTGAGGTGTTAGAAGAAGAAAAATCTGAGGGGAAGAGGCCATTAGTGCGGCAGCCTTCTTCTTGAGCCTCAGGGCCTTAATGCATTGAATATCTCCGGAGGGTCTGGGTATTGTTCGCGGCCTCATTGGTGTTATTGACGCTACTTTTTTCAAATGCCAGAGCAGTGTGACTTGCATTAGCTGGCTCAGCAAAACAAGTGTCAATTGCAGCAGGGGACAGTTGTGTTGTCTTCTTCAATAGATTGCAGATGCTCTTTGTATTCATACGGGTTTCACTGGATTGCAATCTGAGACGTACATTTCGAACATAGGTTTCGATGTTGTCTAAGGCGCACCTCTCTGATTGGCTTGCTTCAAAAGCCATGGCCATGCGCTCAATGGCTGCGATGAGAATGCCAGTGTTTTCTGGTATGTTCTCATCTTCTGATTGTTCGAGATAGGTTTCTAATTCGCACAAGCCGTGTTTGACAAAACAGCAGAACCCTCTTTTATCATATTGGGTACGAAATCCGCTCTCTAAAAACACAGAGATTAAGTCGGGCATCAATACAGTATTCTTTGATTCGTTACAGCGTTTCTGTAAATGTGCTAGGCGTAGAATAACATCTTCATGCGAATTTTTGGCAACGCCAATGTGCTCATAAGATGGAATGTTGCTTAGCGTTGAGAAATCATCGATTAATTTTTTTAAGTTTTCAACATAGTTTCGCGTTTCTTTGTAGGGATTTTTTCCAAGTATATTGCCTTGTTTTTTTAAGTACGTGATTAAATACCCTGTGTGCTGGCAGTTTTCATTATCTTCTTGTATATCGCTGGTTTTATGTATTACTTGTGTTTGATGCACTAGGGTGGCGAGCATATCAGCATCTAATACCCCATGTTTTTGCGCATATTTAACATTTTCATAAAAAGCCGGCTGGTTAAAGTATATTTGTTGCAGGCGGGGATTTTTTTTACCTGATTTCTTTGCTGCAGCACGCTTATATTTTTCTGAGAAGTGGCCATACAAATAAATTGGCAGCGTAATTGGCGCAGTGAGTATATAAAGCAACAAAACAAAAAAAGTTTTGAGTGTGTAGAAGGTTGGTGCGGTGGCACTGGTAACAATATTTGTATCGACACTGTTTTCCCAAAAGTGCCAGGTGAGAGGCGAATAGTCCGCATCTGGGTATTGCTTAGCAATATACAGATCGGGATAGCGGCGGATAAACATGGAGATAATCAATAGCCAGGGGATTGCTAGCATCACAGGTGGTGTAAAAACAGCGGCTAGAATCTGTGCGATGAGATTGATGACACGAAAGATTGGCCAAAGTTCATCTTCTGTTTTAACGAGACGATACTTCAGCCAGAAAAAATCCATTTTTTCAGCTTTACGGTGAGGGATAAAACGTACATCATTGTTTATATAGGATAAGAAAGGCACACAAACCTCCAAAAATATGTTTCAATAATTATGCCACGTGTTTGTTGACCGGGGCAGCTGGTAGAGCTGCAGTCAGCGTAACATCAGGCGCTTTTCCATAAAAGAGTTGATTAAAACAAACTCCTTCATCTTCCAGTTCATCTTCATAATCGTCTGTTGTGACGTTAATGGATTCTTGCGTATGCTTAAGTGCTTTTGTTAAGAAGCTAAGTGTCTTTGTGACTTTCCGAGCATCGATAGAATTTTCTTTGATGTCTTGCAGCGCCTCATTTTTAGTCTCATCAAGCATACTGTCCACATCAATACCTTCGTCCGTAGTGTCAGCAGCTTGCTTTGCAGCGTGAATCGCTAAGGCATGATCAATCACACGTTCAATCATAGAGCGTGTGTTAAATTTAAAACATTTTGCGATGAAGCGTGACCAAAATCGTTTGTCTGTTGTGTCATTGAGTTGGATTATATTTATTGTGCCGCTAGTTTCTCGAGGTAAATCACCCTGTGCTGTTAACTGTGCTTTAATCGCATGTAAGCGTGTGGCTAATCGACCTTGTGGCACAGGATTTTTTTGCAGGAGACTGATAAGTTTGAGTGGCGTGGTTAATATTGGCGAGATAATGGCTATTGCAACAGTCAGCCAGACGTCGTAACGCTGAAAAAGACTACGTCCCAAGCCAAGCACCAAGGCTATAGGGCCCGTCGTTAATGCGGCTGCAAGGTAGCCTACGCTACCTAACACTTTACGTTCTGTGCTACGTGTGTCGGCAGCGAGTGCGCGAAATGCTTGGCGACCTAAAGCGACATTCATTAAAGCACCACTGAAAGTCATCCAGCTTGTCACGCATTTATCTAGGTAGCGTATGAAATTAACCGCTGTGCTGAAGGGTAAAGCGACCGCTATTCCTAATAAAGCGCCAGGTGTAGAAAGCGCTTTGAACCAACGCGATTGTGTGTTGTTAGTCCATGGGCCATCTATTTTACCGCTACTGAGTGTGGCTGTGCTAGGAAGGGCTGCATCAATAGCCAAGATAAAAGCACGGCCGAAGCTTTCAAGATTGTTTACGATAAGTCGTTGTGTTGCGACGACAGCGATGATAAGGGGGCTCCATATAAAAAACAGCGCAACAATGCTAGGGAAGCCTAGGACATATTTAGAGAACCAGCTACGCTTGTCGATATCCGCATATTTTGTCGTTGAGCCTTTTTCGAGGAGCAAGTTGCCATCCTCATCTCTTGAAAAGGGGGAATCGTCCGCTGGAAAAACCCATTCTAACAAGGCTGCGTACAAATTGAGTGGTGGCACACTATTGAGAAGAAGACGTTTAAATAGTTGATAAGTCGCAAGCACGAGGGCAAAAGGTAACGCGCATGCTATCCCCAAAAAACCTTGTCCGAGGTGGATGCTAGTATCTTCTTCCGTATCTGGTAACTTATAAGAAAGCATAGCCCCCTTTCGGTGAATGGATAGAGGTAGTGATTGAGTGACAGTTGTTGAATTGTCACTGTAGGCTTTTTCTGCATCTGAAAGGTCAAGTTTATAGCTGACTATGTCGAGAATGAAACGAGCGGTGTTAAGCGTTTCTAGCAAAATAGCGGGGGTATTCGCAAGCCCTCTAAGCAATAACATCACTGGCGCTGTAACACTAGAAATTGCTGCACCCAAGAAATACCCTGGGGCCCCAGCGAGGTATTTCACTGGCCAATGGCGATTATCTTTTTTTATATAAGAAGGTTCCGGCATTGCGGCGTCTTTGGCGAGCATCTTATTGTTTATCGCAATAAAAGTACGCTGTAAATTTTCAGCGGTTTGCACGGCAATCATTGTTAACAAACCAGCGGCACCAACGACAATGGCTGCAGGTAATGCGTAGAACAAGCGACCCAATCTTGCAGAGGGTTTTTCAGGGAGATTCTGGCGCCAGATGTTACGGGTGCTGTGATACCACAATTGATCCCAAATCGTTTTTGCGTAATGTGCGGTGTTTAAGGTTAGTGGTAGAATGGTCACAGAAGCTAACATACTCAGTGTGTTGAGTTGCAATACCCACAAGGCAGCATAAGCGAGAGGGTGTCTCATGACATGAGCACTACGGGAATCCGCATCCGCATCCGCAGCCGCATCCGCAGCCGCATCCGCAGCCGCAGCCGCATCCGCATCCGCATCCGCATCCGCATCCGCATCCGCAGCCGCAGCTAAATCCATAGTGTGCTGGCCAAGCAAACGAAAGGATAGCCACATGCTGTCGGCGGTAAATTGTCTTAAGGCACGCCCCTTGCGTTTAGTCGCGCGCCACATTTCTCGGCCTTGCGTGCTGAGTGCCAACCACATTGTGCGTAATTCTGCTTTTGTGATGAAGAACTGAGATGCCATGATAAGCCTCTTTCATTATGATGCTTGGGCGCAGGGTTGATGTGAAATGCATCAGCCGTAGGCGGTGGAGTCAAATTATACAGATTGATAGGCGGCGGTCAAGGATTGGCCTGGGGTTTGTTTTTTATCATTCCTAAAGTTCACCTCTCATTCCAGGATTTTCCTAGCAAATGTCTGGAATCCAGATCCCAGACAATCGCTTTGCGATTTCTGGGATGACATGAAACCTTCTTATCCCCATCTACAAGCTTGGTACTATCAGGAGATTCCGGCTCAAGGCCGGAATGACAGGTGGACCTTGTCATCCCGCACTTGAGTGTTGTCATTCCAGAACATGAAACCCCGTCATCCCGCGCGTGATGCAGGAACCCACACTGTCATCCCGCACTTGATGCGGGAATTCACACTGTCATCCCGCACTTGATGCGGGATCTCCAGCTAGCACTATCGTGCTGATGTTGCACTAAGTCTGCGTTGCGGTGTAGCACTAGGAGCAACGGTAACCTTACTCTTATTCTTCTTAGGTACTCTTCCGTAGAATAATTCCTGAAAAGAAAGCGCTGCCGGCTCATCTCCATCGTTGTTTTGTGTGACTTTACGGCTTGTGCCAGGCGTTTTTTCGATCTTTTCCGGCGCCTTTTTCTCAGCCGTATTCTTGTGTGGTACAAGGCTACGAACCAAGCCAATGAGCAAGGCCACAGGCCCCGTTGTTAGCGTAGCAATGAAGTAACCTAAACCACCCAATGCTTTGCGTTGAGCGCTACGTACATCTGCAGCCAGTGCCGAAAATTTCTGACGACCTAAGGCCACATTCATTAATCCACCACTTAAAGCCATCCAGCTATAGACATTTTTGTCGACTAGGCGAATAAGAGCAATACTCAAGCTGAACGGTGAGCCAAGCGCTATTCCTAACAAGGCACCTGGCGTGGAGACTGCTTTGACAAAGGGTGTCTGTGAGTCATTTGTCCATGGCCCCGCTATTTTGTTTTCAGGGGAAGAACTATTGTATAACGAGACATTCAGTGCAAGGATAAAGCCGCGACCAATATTTTTAATATTGTTTACAATCAATCGTACGGTTGCAACGGCAGTGATTTCGATTGGTGCCCACACAAATATTTCCCACAGAATTCCAGGTAAGCCAAAGATATATTTTGCATGCCAGGGGCGTTCATCTTTCCTATAGATATACTTATTCTGAAGCCTCTCCTTATCTTTTTCTGAATCAGGGCAGGATAGGTTCCATGTGCTGCGCTTCAGTTTGGTGAGAAACCGTAAACGCATTAATAGATTGCCTTTCTCGTCGCGAACAAAGCCTCTTGTACCTTTTGAATGTACCCATTCATATAAGGATGCGCGTAATCCTTCAGGTGATAACACGCTATTATTGATCAGACGAGTGAAAATATTCAGTAAAATTCTCAAGCTACCAGCAATTAGCCCGAAAGGAATGCCCAGGAAACCTTTGCCAAAATGTGGTTTGGTTTGAGTTGAATTTTTTTCGGCGGTTGATGATTCAAATAATGCTTGTAGGTGTGACTCTATTTTTTGGTTCGATTCTTGAGTGGCTTCTTTTTTCTGAATGTCCTTAAGGGCCTTTTCTGCAGAAAGTAGCGCGGTATGATTTTTGTGAGATTTAGTTTGGCGGTATGCTACACCGCAAGAATTACGGGTTGCTATTGCATCGTTTATCTCACTTGAAGGATTATTGAATGCTTCATTTATCCAATCGATGTGGTTACTTTGTCTAGGATCAAAGGGGGCAAATAATCTTACTCTCCATCGGTTGATTCCCTGAGTATTCGCATCGGCATAGAACTGCTCGGATTCGTCTGCCTTAGACCCGTTGTCTGCTACAGCGGACATATGTTTTACAACGTTAGATGTCTCTGTAATGAATGTACCAAGTCCCCTCGCAATACCCCTTGCTCCTGCAATTAGCAAGTTACTAGAGATATTCACTGCCCTGTTTTTTGTAGTACCAAATGGATTTCTCATGATAACCCTTTTTCGTTATGATAATTTTGGAATCAGCCTGATTGAAAAAAACATTAAGCAGGGCTGTGTAGTTATATTATATACAGCTACTTAGAGGTGGTCAATCGTTGGCCTGTTTTTTCTGCCACCTTGGGTTTCAACCCGGATGCTCACGTTGTCATCCCCGCTTGATGCGAGATCTCCATCTAGCACCGCTGTTATCAGGAGATTCCGGCTTCCGCCGGAATGATAGGCAATAACCCAGGGCCTCTATCTTGCGATTTTCTTAGATCTATCTGCCAAAAATCCAGGTTTTCTGCTACATTGTCCGCTCAATTCGAGGAGAGCCTAATCGTGACCACAAAAGCCCATACGACCAATTTTATTAAGAATCGCATTGATGCCGATGTGGCAGCAGGCAAAAACGGTGGCCAAGTGGTTACGCGTTTCCCACCAGAGCCTAATGGCTATCTGCATATTGGCCATGCCAAGTCGATTTGTTTGAATTTTACGACAGCGGTCGACTACAGCGGCGTTTGTCATTTACGGATGGATGACACTAATCCGTTAAATGAAAAAGATGAATACATCGACGCGATTCAGCGCGATGTGCAATGGTTAGGCTTTGAATGGGGTAAACACGTTTATTTCGCGTCCGATTATTATCAGCAGCTTTACGATATTGCAGTGCACTTAATTAAAGAAGGCAAAGCTTTTGTTTGTAGCCTCTCTGCGGATCAAATGCGTGAAACGCGCGGCACTTTAACGGAGCCGGGTACACCTAGCCCCGATCGCGATCGCAGTGTGGAAGATAATTTAGATTTTTTTGCTCGCATGCGTGCGGATGAGTTTGAAGAAGGGCAATATATTTTGCGTGCGAAGATTGATATGGCTGCACCCAATATGAACTTGCGTGATCCAGCCTTGTATCGTATTCGCAAAGTGTCGCATCATCGCACAGGCGATGCATGGTGTATTTATCCGATGTATGATTACGCACATGCTTTATCGGATGCGATTGAAGGCATTACGCATTCTCTGTGTACGCTAGAGTTTCAAGATCATCGTCCTTTGTACGATTGGATTGTTGAACATAGTGGTTTAAGTGCGAAACCACAGCAAATTGAATTTTCACGTTTAAATTTAAATTATACGATCACGAGTAAACGAAAGCTTAAACAACTTGTTGACTCGGGTGCGGTTAGCGGTTGGAATGATCCACGTATGCCGACCATCAGTGGTGTGCGTCGCCGGGGTTATCCGGCAAAAGCGATCCGCAGTTTCTGCGAACATATCGGTGTGTCTAAGCAAGATTCCATTATTGATTTTTCTATTTTAGAAAACCATGTGCGCGATGTATTAAATGTTGAGGCGCTACGTCGTATGGCCGTTTTGGATCCGATCAAAGTGATTATCACAAATTATCCTGAAGATGAAACCAATACTTTATCCGTGCCTAATCATCCGCAAGATGAAATACAAGGTCGGCGTGATTTAACCTTTAGTCGAGAGTTGTATATCGATCGTGAAGATTTTAGTGACGATCCGCCGCCTAAATATATGCGTTTAACGCCAGAGAAAGAAGTCCGTTTAATGAATGCCTACGCTATTAAAGTGGTCGAGGTGATTAAGGATGCAGACGGTCAAGTGCAAACACTGCATTGTACTTATGATGCGGATACCTTGGGCGGACAAAAACCCAAAGATGGTCGTAAGATTAAAGGCGTGATTCATTGGGTGTCGGCGTATGATGCCGTCGATGCCGAGGTGCGTGTTTACGAGCGTTTATTCAATGTTGAAAATCCTGCAAGCTTGGATGATTTTATGGAAGGTTTAAATCCTGATGCATTGCGTGTGATCTCACATGCAAAGGTTGAGCCAGCGGTCGCAAGCGCTGATGCGGGCCAAGCGTTTCAATTTAACCGTATTGGCTACTTCTGCACGGACAGCGAAGAGCACCAAGCCGACAAGCCTGTCTTTAACCGTATCGTGAGTTTGAAGGAAGGGTGGTAAATTCTTTGTAAAGATACGTGGTTTTCACAAGAATTACATGATTTTCATGAAAAGTTGTAAAATGTGTGCTATATTCCTCACTAGGGCTTGTTAATACACGATTTTCATGAGATATGGATAAAAATACACGGATTTCACAGATTGTACGCGTTTTTCATGGCGATTATCTGCCAGAGCAGGATGTGCTGTTGGTGGGGTATTCTGCAATAATTTTCTTTTTTGATATCAAAACACCCTTCCCAGATCAGCTTGCTGCGCTTAGTCACAAGCATCGGCAATATACCCAGGGCCGGTGGTCTATGTATACACCGCGCCACAAGCCAGATCTCAGTTTATTTGGGCATCTGAAATTTGCGCTTCGCTATGAGGGTATTGATCTTTTAGTGCTAAAAAAGCTCTTTCTACAAATAGACGGGCAATGGCTTGTTGATGAGTTGATGGCAGAGCCGCGGAGTGCTTACGTGCGGCGTCTTTGGTTTTTATATGAATGGTTATTAGAAGAAGAATTACCGATAGCAAATGTCAGTGATGGTAACTTTGTGGACGTGCTGGATACCAAATTACAATTTGCAGGCCCCAGTCGTTCATCAAAGCGTCATCGCATTCGAAATAATTTGCCAGGTGTTCCTGGATTTTGCCCGCTTATTCGGAAAACAGAAAAACTACAGCAAGCTGTCGATCAAGATTTTCACCAACAATCACAATCATTATTAGGTGCCGTACATCCAGATATGTTGCGTCGAGCGGCTGCATTTATGTTGCTGAAAGATACTAAAGCATCTTTTGCCATTGAGGGTGAATCACTTTCCCGTAACCGTAGTGAACGTTGGACAAATATCATTGCGCAAGCTGGTGTGCATCCATTGTCTTACGATGAGATAGTGCGTTTGCAGCTTGCCTTAATCGAAGATCCGCGTTTTACACAAATCGGTTATCGAGAAGAGGGTGGATTTATCGGGGAGCATGATCGCATCACTGGTCATCCGATTCCTGATCACATCTCTGCAAAGTGGCAAGATGTGGTTCCGTTGATGGATGCGTTGATAGAAACAGAAAAATTACTTAAAGATAGTGATATCGATGCTGTAATCGCTGCGACGGTGATAGCATTTGGTTTTGTGTTTATTCATCCTTTGGAAGATGGTAATGGCCGTATTCATCGTTATCTGATTCATCATGAGTTGATACAAAAACAATTTGGTATGCCTGGTGTTGTCTTTCCTGTTTCTTCAGTGATGTTTGATCGTATTTTAAAATACCGAGAAACCTTAGAACATTTTTCTAAACCGCGCTTACCAATGTTCCAGTGGCGGGGGACTGAAGCAGGCAATGTTGAGGTGCTGAATGAAACAGCTGACTTCTATCGTTACTTTGATGCAACGCATCAAGCTGAATTTCTGTATGATTGTATTCAAGAAACGATTGAAACCACATTGCCAGAAGAAATAGATTATCTTGCTAAATATGATCGTATGAAACAATACATTACGCAATACATTGATATGCCAGATCGCTTGGTTGATTTACTCATTCGTTTTCTACGTCAATCGCAAGGTAAGTTGTCCAAACGTGCGAGAAGAAAAGAGTTTTATGCGCTAACGGACGATGAGGTTGGTAGGATTGAAGGTCAGTACGCGGAGATTTTTCAGCAAGAGGATTAGTTTTCCTATTATCTTATTTAGATTATAAAATAACGGAGCTGGTGATAGGATTCGAACCTACGACCAACTGATTACAAATCAGTCGCTCTACCAACTGAGCTACACCAGCACAACGAACCAGCGATTCTAGCAAAGCTGGTGGCGAATGTAAAACAAGGAGACAAAGATGATGAAATCAGCATTATGGGTAGGAGTGGGCGGATTTTCTGGTGCGATTTTGCGCTATTCTATCACCGCTTGGGTGGGCAATGCTTTAGTAGCAACTTTTTCCATCAACGTGCTTGGTTGTTTTCTGATTGGTTTTACCACCGCCTGGTTAGCGACAATGTTTCCTAGCTATCAAGCGATACGTTTGTTGTTAATTACAGGATTCTTGGGTAGCTTCACGACGTTTTCAACTTACGGGATGGATGGTTTTAAGTTACTGAAAGATGGCGTGAATGTGACGGCATTATTTTATATTGTTGCGCAAGTTGTTGTGGGTATTTTGATGGTGTATGGCGGCGATGCCTTGTTTAAAAAATTCTGTTGATGCTTGACAAGCCACAGTCCACTTGTTTATTCTCAACATTCAAATTCACCAGAGGTGCTGAAAGCAAGATTGTTTTCGGCTGAGAAATACTCCTAGAACCTGCTCAGGTTAATACCTGCGAAGGAAGTGTGAAGCAAAATGCCGCATGCCTGTGCGCGCGCGCCTGCTTTTCGTCTTTCTTTGCAACAAGGAGAAAGATGATGTTAAGCCACTTACTAAAGCTCACACTTGTCACATACCGGCAAGCGACGCCCATCGATCAATATCTAAAATTTATCGAAACCTGCGCCAAAGCAGGGGTTACATTCGTACAGTTGCGAGAAAAAAGTGATGTGCCCGATGATTTTTTGCTGGGATTTGGCCGAGATCTCAAAGCACTCCTAAGCTCATACGGTATCCCATTGATTGTGAATGATCGTGTTGATATTGCGTGCCAGATTGATGCTGCTGGTGTGCATATTGGTCAACGGGATAGCCATGCATTGATTGCACGTAGCATGCTAGGGGATGACAAATGGATAGGTTTATCCGTTGATGCGATTGAACACGTGAGGCAAGCACAGCGATTGCCAATTGACTACCTGGGTGCGACAATTTTTCCTTCGCAAAGTAAAAAGGATATTGAAAAATTATGGGGATTGGAAGGCTTAAAAAAAATAACACAAATTTCTCAAAAACCTATTGTGGGTATTGGCGGAATGAATACAACTAACACAGATGTAGTGATGCAAGAGGGCGCGGCAGGCATTGCTGTTATTGGCGCGATTCATCGTGCCATCGATCCTGTGGGTGTGATTCAATGTTTACGTGCTGCGACGGAAAAAACTGATCAGAACCGTTTGACTATGCGAGGATGATAGTATGGAAATAGAAAAGCCTGTGATACTTTGTCTTACCAATACCGTAACCATCAATTGGGTCGCTAATGTGTTACTAGCCTGCGGCGCAGCGCCCATCATGAGTCATGATGCACGTGAAATTGACGAGTTGTTATCGATAAGCAAAGCACTCTACATTAATATTGGTACCTTGAGCGCGCCATTTACTGCGCTTGTGACGCATGCAGTAAATTCTGCTAAACAGATAGGGATCCCTATTGTGCTTGATCCTGTGGGGGCTGGCGCTAGTGCTTTGCGTACAAATACAGCAAAAGCATTGTTACCTTATGTCGATGTGTTGCGAGGGAATGCGAGTGAAATATTAGCGCTAGCAGAGATGGATGCTCAAACACAAGGTGTAGAAGCTGTGCATACAACGAAAGAAGCAATGTCTGCAGCGGTACAATTAGCGAAAGAAAATAAGTTAGTTGTTGCTATCAGCGGAAAAGAAGATTTTATTACCAATGGCTATCGGCGGGTCAGTTGTCAGGGCGGTTCTGATTTATCACCTTATGTTACTGGCATGGGGTGTGCATTGACAGCAATGATTGCAGCATGTTGTGCAAGAATGTCTTGTCACTTTGACGCAGCACATGCAGCTGTTACACAGATGAATGAATGTGCTGAAAAAACCGACGTAGATGGCCCAGGTACTTTTCAGGCAGCATTACTCGATACATTATTTTCTGAGGAAACATATTATGTTTGATGAACTTAGTATTGTGAACCAACTATCTGACGCTTTTCCACAATACATTGGTGATGATGCCGCTATATTACCGATAGATGCTGAGCATAGTTGGGTGATCAGCAAGGATCTGTTAATTGAGGATATCCATTTCCGTGCTCGCTACCAAACTGCAGAAAGTTTGGCGCATAAAGCCTTGCATGTGAACCTCAGCGACATCGCGGCGATGGGTGTGCAGCCAGAATATGCCTTGTTAGGCATTTCTATTCCGCCCCAGCATGACGCGTATGCAAAACAATTTTTATCTGAATTTTGTGCCGCGTGTCAACGAGAAAAGGTGATTTTAATTGGGGGTGATACAACCCCCGCGATTGAACGATTGAGTTTGAGTGTAACCGTGATGGGGAAAGCAAAGAATCATCAAGTAAAAACCCGTAATCAAGCGAAACCAGGGGATGTGTTGTGTGTTGCTGGAAATATTGGTGATGCCCATTTGGGTTTCACCGCATTAGAAAACAATACACCAGGGTTAGAGACATTTAAGAAAGTCTTTTTAAATCCAATTGCACGCGTTGACGAGGGCGTATGGCTAGGAGAGCAGATGGGTGTTACTGCCATGATGGATTTGTCGGATGGTTTGGCGATCGATATCCCTAAGCTTTGCCGGGCATCGAATGTATCGGCGGAATTGGATCTTAGTTCTATTGAAAAAACAGAAAATTTTATGAATGCATGCCAGCAATTAGGTTTAGATCCCGAAGAAGCACAAAGAAATGGCGGAGAGGATTATAGTTTGTTGCTAGCAATAGATGCTGCTTGTATTGCTGACATTCAAACACAATTTAAGATGACTTTCGGATATTCATTCAAATGCATTGGCAGAATAATCCTTGAGAGCCCAGTCCGGTATTCCTTTCAAAAACACGCATAAAGCCGTCCATGGCGCTCGATGCCGGCATCCCTGCCGCCAACGGTTTTTGAAAAGAATACCCTCCCAGGCTTCTTATGCATTTTCTGTTATTTTTGTTATGCGTTAAAAACGCATGATATAGCATAACCTGAAATAATGATGGAGAGTGGTGGCGGGGTGTTTTCCAAGAGACAGTGTGTCAAAGCCCTGGTCCCCGGGTCGCAGTACGAGTACTGCGCACGGGGGATCTGTCTAATGATTTGTGGGTAGCATGGCCACGGTCCTGATCGAAGACTAGCAAATGAAGCGACGTGACAGCTGTCGAATTGGAAAATATGCCCCCCACCGCGCTACAATTTTTTTTAGTAAATTGATAGGAGATATAAAAGGTGAAAACATGTTTAACGATTGCAGGATCAGATTGTTCTGGTGGCGCGGGAATTCAAGCCGATCTAAAAACCTTTACAGTTTTTGGTTGCTATGGGATGAGTGTGATCACGGCGATAACAGCACAAAATACCTGTGGCGTGAGCGCTTGCTATCCCAGTGAACTAGCGTGCATTAAAGAACAGCTAGAAGTTATCTTCGATGACATCAGGCCAGATAGCATTAAAATCGGCATGTTGTTTTCTTCTGATATTATTAGCGTGGTAGCAGATTTTTTAAAAGAGCATGCAAAGGACATTCCTATTGTGCTGGACCCAGTGATGCTCGCGACGAGTGGCGATAAACTATTGCAGCCTGATGCTGTTGATGCGTTAAAAACCCAGTTGCTGCCATTAGCAACGCTGATAACGCCCAATTTACCCGAGGCAGTAGAACTTGCTGGTAAACCAGGTGATCCACTAGTACTGGGAAGAGCGTGTTTGGCGCTAGGCGCACAAGCGGTACTGATAAAAGGGGGACATGATCAAGGAGAGGAGGCCAAGGATGTGTTATTACAGAAAGACGAAGAACCACATTGCTTAAGCTTGTCTCGCCTTGATACGAAAAACACGCATGGTACTGGTTGTACCTTATCTGCAGCGATTGCTTCGGGATTGGCGAGGGGATTATCGCTAGAAAATGCCTGTGAAGTTGCAAAGAAATACTTATTTGAGGCATTGAAAAGTGCCCAAACACAACAAATTGGTTCTGGCTGTGGTCCAGTGAATCATGCTTGGTGTTTGGATACCACGCGCTGCATATCCGCAGTCAGTGCCTGAAGCTCGGCAACCATCGCATCTTGCCAAGCATTGACTAAGCCATCTGCGTTAGCCGGAGAAATGACGGTTGCATGATGATAAGTGTGATGAAAAATCGATTTACGTATGCCGTTATGCGTTTTCAATAAACTCACACGCATGGCCACGCGGCCAACAGCAGGGGAGACGGTGTCATCCGCATTTAATTGCGTAACAACCACCTGCAAGACATAATTAGGTTTAGCCATCGCGCTACTGCTGATCACATGTTGGAATAAACCGGTTTGTGTCATCCAGGTATGCATTAAATGCGTCACGTGTTGTGCGGGCGGCACAAAAAACAAATGATAATAGTCTGATTGATACGTGTTATCTGCTTTGTGGTACACAAATTCACGGCCAGCATAAGGTGCTAGCACATGAGCGGGTGCAACGAGTAACGTATTAGCTATGGGTTTCTGTGCGCTTTTTACTGGTTCATTCAGTTGTAACAAATAAGCATGCCGTGTTGGTGAAAGGCGGGACATGCAGCCAATCAGTAACAAGGGTAATGATAAGTAAACTAAAAAACGTTTCATGAAACAGGCTCCACATGTTTAGGCGGATCACCAAGGATTAAATGGGATGGATATTGTTTTGCGTTTTCAGTTACTATGCGCACATTATTGGATGTGGCAGATAGATTTTGAATCGTGCTTTCAATCGATTGTTGTTGGTCTGCCATTAAGTTATTGGCGCGACTGACCGTTTGGTTAATTAATTCAAGTGTGTCTGGCAATTGTTTCGTTGCACCTTGTACCGCCATAGCAGCACCTGAAATGGCTTTCATGGTTTGTGTCAGCTGACCAGCTTTCACCGCATCATCCAGATGATGGGATAATTCATCAATGCTATTCATGGTGTGCGTGACGCTATCCAATGTGGCCAATGTTTTTTTCTGGACGACTTTCACATTCGCTTGTTTAATCGCCTCATCGGTATCCTTTAGTAAGTGGTTCAGATTGTTAAGGATGTCGCCAAGATGTGCTTTATTGAGATCACGAAATAGTTTTTCAACATTATCGCTAATTTGTGTCATTGTACTTGCGACAGATGGCACATAAATATTGTGTGGTGGCCAATTGTATTTAAGCGATGGGTTCTGTTTTGCATTGAAAAAATCTAAATTAATATAAGATTTTCCGGTAAAGCCCAAGGCTGTTAATTTAACCCTTAATCCATGTTTGATAGCAGTTTCTAAGGTATCTTCCATCACCTGCATCGATTTCTTTTTGTCATCCGCCATGCTGATGGCCATTTTCACATAAATGTATTGATCTTCTTTGTCGAATGTTTTGTTTTCATCACCATAGATATCTCGGATAAAAGCAATTTGCTCGACCTTACCGACATCTACACCGCGAAACTTAACGGGAGATCCAATTTCCAAACCAGAAATACTTTCGTTAAAATAAGTTTCTGCGTATAAGGAATGAGAGAACCATTGGCCAGCATGCAAACCAATGATAGCTAACACGATCGCAGCAGCGGCAACGAGCACAAAGAGTCCGACGTGGAAGGTGTTAGTGGTTTTCATCAACAAGGTCCCGATTCAAAAACTGTTTTACCCATTCATTATCACAGTGCGCACGCAGTTGTTTTGGATCACCTTCTGCGACGATAGATTGCGTGATTTTATCCAACATAATAACACGATTAGCGATACTAAAAATGCTGGATAGCTCATGGCTGACCATCACAAAGGTAATGCCCAAAAGCCGAGCAAGTTCGGTGATCAGTTGGTCAAGCTCGGTAGACGTGATGGGATCCAAACCTGCTGAAGGTTCATCCAAAAATAAGATTTTGGGATCCAAGGCCATGGCGCGTGCGATACCCGCGCGTTTTTGCATACCACCACTGATTTCAGCGGGCAGATGATGAGCAAAACTGCCTAGACCAACGAGTTGCAGTTTCTGCCTTGCAATAGCCTCGATGGCATCGGGTGGGAGCTTGGTATGCTCTTCCAGCGGTACACACACATTTTCAAGCAGTGTCATTGAACCAAACAAGGCACCACTTTGATACATGACGCCAAACTTTTTTAAAATATTTTGACGTTCTGTGGCATTAGCCGTGGTGAGCTCACTACCCTCGATAAAAATTTCTCCAGTCGTGGGAGACTGCAAACCAATTAAATGACGCATCAAGGTACTTTTACCACAACCAGAACCACCGAGTATCACAAAAATTTCACCGGGATGAACACTAAACGTTAAGTCTCGCATCAGCTCATGTTCGCCGTGTGCCATCGTTAAATTGTTTACTTGAATGATTGGTTCCATCATAAGCCCAACGCGTAATAAATAATGGCGAATATCCCATCGAATACTGCAATCATAATAATGCCACTGACAACCGCTTGCGTTGTTGATTGTCCGACAGCGCTGGCACCTTGTTGTGTGCGCAGCCCATGTAAGCAACCAATGTTTGCAATGATAATGCCAAAGACAAATGCTTTAAATAATCCACCAAATAAATCGGTGAGTGTGACGGCAGATTGTAATTGATGCAGATATAAGGTCATGGAAAACCCGAGGGTTTGCATGACGACTGCGCAACCTATAAGGCCCGCTAAAATCATAAAAATGTTTAAGAAAGGGGTCATTAAGGTGGCGGCAAATAAGCGTGGTAATACTAAAAAACGCATGGGTTTTAAGCCCATGGTGTTGAGGGCATCAATTTCTTGATTCACGGTCATTGTGCCGATTTCTGCGGCAAAGGCGGATGCCGTACGCCCGGTGATCAAGATTGCTGTCATCAACGGGCCTAATTCACGAATGAGTGATACACCGACTAAATTGGTGACGTAAATTTCTGCCCCAAACTGTTGCAAAGCAATCGATGATTGAAAGCCCATGATGAGCCCCAATAAAAAACCGATTAATAAAATAATAGGTAATGCATTCGGCCCGACAATTTCACAGAATTTCCATGCATCTTTCCAGCGTAATTGTTTCGGATGTTTTAATACGTACATGAGTTCGATGAGAAATTCACCGAGAAAAATGACATTCGCTTTTAAGTAATCGAGAATATTTAAAGTTGCTTGGCCTAAACGCGCGATAGGATCAAGCTTGGGTGATTCTTTGGCGGTGTTATCTGTGGGATGTTGAGAAATTAACGCAAACAATTGTTGAAACTTGGGCGCGAGGCCCTGCAGGCTGAATTGTTTGTTGCTGCTGTCTTGTTTTTCTTTTAGTACGTCAAATAAACTGATGCCAGCACCATCGCAATGGGTGATAGCAGAGGCATCGACGATTAATTGTTGAGGTTGGTGGGTTTGTTGTGCATCGATGCATTGTTGCCAAAGGGTTGGCAAGGTATTGGCCGTTAATATGCCTTCAAATGCGAGGCGTAACACATGAGGTTGACTATCATCGATGGAAACCGCGGGCATTGTTTTCTTCCCTAAAAACCTTTCATCAGGATAGCTTATTTTGCGTCAGACTGACAATGGGTTATCCAGCTCTCAATGACATCCGGTATGTCCGATGCTTTTTCATAGGCAAGCACATGATGAGTCAGTAATGGAATAGCAGAGGAAGGTTTACGGTTTGATTGATGCAAGCATAGCATAGGAACATTCAGCATATCTGCCCAGCCCAGTTCAATACCAGAACCTGTTGAGGCGTAGGAGACTTCGGCGATCACCAGATCACAATCCTCGATGATGGCCTTAGAACGTGTCTCTTTTTTTTCATGTGGAAAAACGAAATGATGTTTAGTAACTAATGCACTGGTTTTCAGCGGTTGATACAGTGCGTTATCAAAATCATAACCGCTTGCATGAATGAGGTATATTTTCATAGAAAATTTTTTTGTTTCTCAACGGATTGGTGAGTATATATGATTGTGTAGGCAGCTGATATCCTGCGATGTTAGCACGAAAACCAAGTAAATGAGTGCACTGAAAAAGTAAACTGAGTGGATAATATGAGCCTAAAGGCATCATTTAATGGGTTTTTCTCTTCTTTTAGCTTGATCTAACACGAAAACCAAGTAAACCGAAACACTAAAACCAAGTAAATTAAACAACCTAGCCCGCACACAACATCCGTGAAAAATGCTGAAAATCCTGCAGGCTAAATACCGGTTTATGATCGACATCATGGCGACGTAAGCGTTTGGATATACGGGAATGTGCCAAAATAGCTGGTTTACGCCCGGTTTCTTGCCAATAGGTTTGAATCGCGTCAGGTAGGTAGCCCGTTAAGAAAGCCGTTTGTACCGGCCAGTGCTTGCCAAGTCGATGCTTTAAATAGTTTAAGCGCTGCTGCACGCGTTCCACCAAATTGTCGGCTAATTGATCGCTGCTGGGCAACGAATGGTAGCAAACCGGTAAATCTGGTTGGACACACACCAATTCTAACTGCAAATTAGTCGCATGCTTAGCGAAACGGCTTAACAATAAAGACAGACGACGCGTATCATGCGCGTCGAGATCGTTGACAACCACCAGGAGAGAGTGGACATCATCCATGATGAAGACTCCTTGCTTACGTTTACTGGCACTTCAGACTGCGGATCCATATCCCTGAAGCAAATTCCTTTTTTGTTACTGGCTAACGGTACTGCCATCTGCCGTTCTCCTTGACCTAAAAAGTTTAACACAGCGAAAACAAAACACTAGTGGTTACAAACAACCGGACGATCAACTGAAACGTTTTTGTTTCTTTCTTAGTTGTTGCTGCTTGCGTAGCAAGAAATACGAGAGTAGTGGCCAGCTGACTGTGTTGGTCACGCAAGGTAACCAGAAACGGTAATCATGGATGGGTAAGTTTAACATCCCCATCACAATCAACAGACAGGTGCGGTAGCTGATCGACAAAATGAAGATGGCGAGTAGCTGTTGCGTCAGTGGGAACATTCGGATTTGTCGGTGTAAGTGTGAGACAACATAAAAGACCACGACCAAACAAAGTCCATGCAATCCCAAGGGTGTTGCTGTCAGTGAATCTAATAACACGCTGAGTGCCAGGAGCGCGATTAAGCTGAGGCGACCTGGTTGATGCAATAACCAAAAGATCATCGCCAACAAAATCCAGTCAGGTCGCCACCAAGTTAATTGCGATCCAAGTGGTAGCACTGCCAGCAGTAAGGCAACAATAAAACTTGTGCTGATTTTTAGAAGAGAAAATTTCTGTTGTAAGTTATCCATGATCGCTCATTTGTTTCGGTGGCCACGCTAGTAAAACATGTCGCCCACGATCGAGCGCTGCCAGCGGTGTTAAAGTAATGGTTGCGAAAGATTCATCGGGATTTTTTTGTATCTCCGTGATTTTACCGACGGGGTATCCGGCAGGATACACATTACCTAAACCGGAAGTGACTAAGCGATCGCCGACTTGCATGTCGTTAGTTTTAGGCACATGTAATAACTTTAGCTGTTGCATATTCCCTGTGCCGATTGCAATCGCCCGTAACTTATTTCGGGTGTCGGTGACGGGTACGGCACTTTTGGGATCAGCGATTAATAAAACACGCGCGGTGTCCGATGTGGTTGCAATGACCTGACCAATGACGCCTTGCGCACCGAGTACGGGTTGTCCGGCATATACCCCAGCTTTCTCGCCTTGATTCACAATAATTTGATGGGTGAATGGCGCGAGGTCAATCGCGACCAACTTTGCCATAAGAATTTGTCCAGCAACACGACTAGACGATTGTAATAATGCGCGTAATGCTTTGTTGTCACTGGCAATTGCATGTAACTCTTGTACTTGCGCATTCAGCAGAATAAGTTGCTGATGTAGCTGCGCGTTTTCATCGATTAAATGTTGACGAAAGTGTGCGTGTGTTTTTACGGTGTAAACAAAATTACTGGGTGCGCTTGCTAACCAAATAATAGGAACATTAATGGCATGCAAGACACGACGCGTGCGTTGCCATGGTGTGTGATGACCCACAACTAACAATGCAATCATCAACAGCAACGCAACAAGTGTGCGTAACCCTAAGGTGGAGTGTTGGCCGAATAATCGTTGCAAAACGCTATCCTAATGGTCTACTCAGTAGATAAAAAATCACCGCCAATCGTATCCATCATTTCTAGTGCACGACCACCGCCGCGAGCAACGCAGGTAAGTGGTTCGTCGGCGACCAATACGGGCAAGCCGGTTTCTTCGCGCAATAAACGATCAAGATCTTTCAGGAGGGCACCACCGCCGGTAAGTACCATGCCGTGTGAGGCAATATCAGAGGCGAGTTCAGGCGGCGCTTGCTCTAATGCTGCGCGCACGGCACCCACAATACCGCTAAGTGGTTCTTGCAAGGCTTCTAAAATTTCATTGCTGTTCAGTTTAAAGCTACGGGGCACGCCTTCAGCCAAGTTACGACCATGAATTTCAATTTCTTGTACTTGCGAACCAGGAAAGGCGGTACCAATTTCTTTTTTAATGCGTTCCGCGGTGGTTTCACCAATTAAGCTACCATAATTACGACGGACGTAATTAATAATAGACTCATCAAACTTATCACCACCGATACGTACGGAGGCAGAATAAACAATACCGTTCAAGGAAATAATAGCGACTTCTGTTGTGCCGCCACCGATATCAACGACCATTGAACCATTCGCCTCTTCGACAGGCATACCAGCGCCAATCGCTGCAGCCATAGGCTCTTCGATGAGATACACTTCGCGCGCACCTGCACCCATGGCAGACTCACGAATGGCACGACGTTCTACTTGGGTAGAGCCGCAAGGCACGCAAACTAAAACGCGCGGGCTAGGGCGCAACCAACGGTTGCCTTCATGTACCTTATGAATAAAGTGTTGCAACATTTTTTCTGTCACATAAAAATCTGCGATAACGCCATCTTTCATCGGGCGAATCGCTTGAATGTTACCGGGTGTGCGACCTAACATGCGCTTGGCTTCTTCACCCACTGCTGCGACACGACGTTGCCCACCTTCTTGGCGCAATGCGACGACTGATGGTTCGTCTAATACGATGCCGCGATCGCGCACATAGATAAGGGTATTGGCTGTACCCAAATCGATGGATAAATCATTAGAAAAACAACCGAAAAAACGGCCGAAAATGTTAAAGGGGTTGAGTAACGACATGAAAATATCCTGCTATCTAAGTGATGATGCGGCAGTATAAAGCAATTCTAATCAGTGATACAATGCGCTCTAGCTGGTTAATGGAGAATTTGTACAATGATACCTGTAGGATTGCAGTCCATTTTTGCTCAAAATATGGGCAGCTTCTTGGCCGTTGCGGGCATTCTCATCGTCGGGATTGTCGGCGCGACCGTGTTCAAGCGGGCGTGTTTGCGCTGGGTACCAGAAACACACAACCCAAGCTTAAAGCATTTTCTCGTTAACCTCATTTACGCAGCTTGCTTGATTGTTGTTGCTATTATCGCCCTAGGTAAGTTAGGCGTGCCGACCGCATCTCTTGTAACCGTTTTGGGTGCAGCAAGTTTATCCATTAGTTTGGCCATGAAAGATTTTCTTTCAAATATTGCCGCAGGTTTTACAGTTTTGTTTTCTCGACCATTTAAAGTTGGTGATACCATTGAAGTCTCCGGCACGATGGGCACAGTCACAAAGATTAATTTATTTGTGACGCAACTAAAAACGAAGTTAAACGAAGCTATCTTTATCCCAAATAATAAAATCGTAGGGGAAAAAATCTTAAATAAAACGTTTTATCCTGTGCGTCGCTATGATTTGCCAATAAGCATTGATTTTAAAACGGATATTCAGAAAGTGAAAACCTTGCTAGAAGATGCATTAAAACAGTGTGAGGTTGTGCAGCAGGATCCTGCCTTTCTTGTGGCTGTTAGCGGCTTAAATGACAGTGGGATTTCTTTAACAATAAAAGTGTTTGTAAAACGAGATAATTATTTACGTAGCACGTATACGGTGCTAGAAAAAGTGATTGAAACATTAAATGCACATGACATCATCCCATTGTATCCGCAAATGGATGTGCATTTGCATCAAGATGTTTAGGAGGGGTGATGTTAGCAACAATGACTGTTTTAAATTCGGCTGATTCTTACCATATCCATGATTTGGATGGATTGGAAATCGGTCTTCAATCAGCAGAGCCCTGTTGGATCCAGTTACATCTTGATCAGATGAGTGATGAAGTCTTGCAATCGATGTCAACGATTTTGGCATTTGATCCAATGAGTTACCAACATTTTTTATCGTCGGATCAACGGACAGGTATGATAGAACATGATAATGGTGTGGTAGTACATGTGAATTATGCGGAGCCTGCGATTCATGAGGGGCGTTTAGAAACGGGTATTTTAAAATTAGCGACCTTTCCTAATGTATTGGTGAGTGTCCATGATGGGGGGACATTAGATTTATTGCCTATTGTGCAGCGCATGAAAAATCCGGTCTCGCGTTTACGTGACTTGGGTGTAGGCTATTTACTTTATGTGATCTTAGATGTGTTGGTAGATAAACAATTTATGTTGTTAGAAACACTAGATGATGAGGTGGAACAACTAGAAGCACATCTCATTCAACATGAGAAACCTTTTTCCTCAAATCAGCTCTATGCCTTAAAACGCAACGCGATTACGATGAAACGTATTACGACTTCATTGCGCGAGTTGCCTGGAAAATTGGTTAAAATGGATGAACCCGCTTGGTCTGAAGCGCTGATTCCATTTTTTGATGAACTACGCTCACAGTGTATACATCTATCAGAAGAAGTGGGCAGTTTTAGTGAACTATTAAATAATCTATACAATATTCATTATGCCATGATTAATAATACGATGAATAAATCTATGCGAATACTCACGTTGTTTTCTACTATTTTTATTCCGCTCAACTTCATTGCAGGTCTTTATGGCATGAATTTCCAATATATGCCAGAGCTTAAGTGGCACTATGGCTATTATGCTGCTTTAGGCTTAATGGGCACGGTTGCGGCGAGTTTGGCGATTTACTTTCGATTCTCTAGGAAGGTATAATCCTTCCTTATTCATGATTAGGTAATCTTATGTCGGAGACACTATCCCAAGAACAGGTGCGAAAAATAGCACATCTAGCACGCTTGCAACTATCTGATGAAGAAGTGGATGCTTTTAGTGAGTCGCTCACTGACATTCTTGCCTTTGTTGATGTCATGGCATCGGAAGACACCAACGGTGTTGCGCCCTTAGCGCATCCCCGCGACATGGTGCAACGCATGCGCGCAGACAAAGTCACCGAAACCAATCAACGCGAACTATTCCAAGCTAACAGCCAAGTAGAAGATGGCTTATACTTGGTGCCTAAAGTATTAGATACAGAGTAAACCATGAAACAAACTGCTGCGGAATTAGCAAAAGCCCTTGCTGCGGGTGAAACCACCAGTGAAAAAATCACAGAAAGTTATTTAGATCGCATTGCGCGTATCGATCCTAACTTCAATAGTTTTATTACAGTTTGTAACGATCAGGCGATGCAAGCTGCACGTGAATCTGATGAACGCCGTCAAAACGGATCACCAAGAAGTGCCTTGGATGGTGTGCCCATTGCACAAAAAGATTTATTTTGTACGCAAGGTATTAAAACCAGTTGCGGATCGCGCATGCTAGATAGTTTTGTTTCGCCGTACAATGCGACCTTAATTGATAAATGTAATGCGGCAGGATTAATTATGTTGGGTAAAACCAACATGGATGAATTCGCGATGGGTTCATCGAACGAGAACAGTTATTACGGTCATGTACGTAATCCTTGGGATACCGATCGCGTGCCTGGTGGTTCATCGGGTGGTTCAGCGGCGGCAGTGGCTGCACGTTTAGCGCCTTGGGCAACTGGGACAGACACGGGTGGATCGATTCGTCAGCCCGCTGCATTTTGTGGTTTAACCGGTTTAAAACCGAGTTACGGTTTAGTGTCACGTTATGGCATGGTCGCGTTTGCATCGAGTTTGGATCAAGGTGGTCCCATGGCGCAAACGGCAGAAGATGCGGCATTATTGTTAAATGTCATTGCGGGTTTTGACGAGAAAGATTCAACCAGCATTGAACACGACGTGCCGGATTACACCGCAACGTTAAACAATGATTTAAGTGGCTTAACGGCGGGTTTGCCAGAAGAATACTTTACGGGTGATTTAGATCCGGCGATGGCAGAAGTCATTGAGCAAAGCAAAAAAGTATTGGCGGAGCAGGGGGTGAGCTTCAAACCGATTAGTTTACCGCGTGCCCATTTAGCGGCACCGGCGTATTATGTGATTGCACCCGCAGAGTGTTCATCGAATTTGGCGCGTCTTGATGGTGTGCGTTATGGTTATCGTTGCGATAACCCGAAAGATTTATTAGACATGTACTGTCGTTCTCGGGGTGAGGCTTTTGGTGACGAAGTGAAACGTCGCGTGATGGTCGGTGCTTATGCCTTATCCGCAGGTTTTTATGATGCGTATTACGTGAAGGCACAACAGATTCGTCGTTTAATGAAAAACGATTTTGATAAAGCGTTTGAGCAGGTCGATTTTATTTTATCACCAACGACACCGTCACCGGCATTTAAATTAGGTGAAAAAACGGGTGATCCAATCACGATGTATTTAAATGATGTGTTCACCATTGCCGTGAATTTAGCGGGTTTGCCTGCGTTATCTATGCCTGCAGGGTTTGTGGATGACTTACCTGTTGGCGTGCAATTGATTGGTCAATACTTTGATGAAGCGCGATTACTCAATGTAGCGCATCGTTATCAACAAAAAACAGAATGGCATCGTGCAATGCCTGATGTGTGTAAGTAATCGGGGAAGCGTATGAGTGAGTGGGAAACGGTTATTGGTTTAGAAGTTCACGCGCAGCTGACCACCAAGAGTAAAATATTTTCTGGTGCTTCCATTGCCTATGGTGCAGAGCCAAACACACAAGCATGTGCGGTGGACTTAGGGTTGCCGGGTGTATTACCTGTGTTAAACCAAGCTGCGGTGCATAAAGCGGTGAAGTTTGGTTTAGCGGTCGATGCTTTCATTGAGCAACATGCGGTGTTTGCACGTAAAAATTATTTTTATCCTGATTTACCAAAAGGTTATCAAATTAGCCAACTCGATCGACCGATTGTCGGAAAAGGATCGTTAGATATTCAGTTAGAAGATGGTACGGAAAGGTGCATCAACATTACGCGTGCCCATTTAGAAGAAGATGCAGGAAAATCCTTGCATGAAGATTACCATGGCATGACCGGGATTGATTTAAATCGCGCAGGCACACCCTTGTTAGAAATTGTTTCTGAGCCAGATTTGCGTTCAGCAGAAGAGGCCGTCGCTTATTTAAAAACATTGCATGCCTTGGTGACCTATCTAGGTATTTGCGATGGTAATATGCAAGAAGGGTCATTTCGTTGTGACGCCAATGTATCGGTTCGGCCAGTGGGGCAAACAGAATTAGGTACACGTTGCGAAATTAAAAACATTAATTCTTTTAAGTTTGTTGAAAAGGCGATTCAGATCGAATCCGCGAGACAGATTGCATTAATTGAATCGGGCGGCAAGGTTCATCAGGCGACACGTTTGTATGATCCGACAAAAAACGAAACACGCGCCATGCGTAGTAAAGAAGAGGCGAATGATTACCGTTATTTCCCAGATCCAGACCTATTACCGGTCGTCTTATCTGACGAGTATATCGCCGCAATTAAAGCGGATATGCCTGAATTACCTAAAGCCAAATGCGCACGTTTTGAAAAGGATTATGGTTTAAGTGCGTATGATGCGGCTGTATTAACCAGTTCACGTGCATTAGCCGACTATTTTGAGGCCGTCGTGAAAGCCTTAAATGGCGAAGCCAAGTTAGTCGCTAACTGGGTAACGGGCACCTTAATGGCGGCACTGAACAAAGATGCCATTCGTATTGAAAATTCACCAGTGAATGCAGAACGGTTTTCAGGCTTATTGCAACGTATTTTAGACGACACCATTTCTGGCAAGATTGCGAAGACGGTGTTTGATGCGATGTGGACTGATGATGTTGCTGCCGATGTTGTTATTGAACAAAAAGGCTTAAAGCAAATCGCGGACACCGGTGAGTTAGAAAAAATTGTTGACGAAGTATTAGCGGCGAGCCCGAAGCAAGTGGAACAATTCAAATCCGGCAATGAAAAAATCATCGGTTATTTGGTTGGCCAAGTGATGCAGAAGACCCAAGGTAAGGCGAACCCGAAACAGGTGAATGCCTTGTTGAAAGAAAAACTGTAACCTTATTGTCACCCTGGAAAACTACTTGTCATCCTGGCCACCGCTGTCATCCCGCACTTGATGCGGGATCCCCATCTATTACCATAGCGTCAACGCTGTCATCCCGCACTTGATGCGGGATCCCCGTCTAGTACCATAGCGTCAACGCTGTCATCCCGCACTTGATGCGGGATCCCCATCTATTACCATAGCGTCAACGCTGTCATCCCGCACTTGATGCGGGATCCCCATCTATTACCAATGTCATTCCGGCGAAAGCCGGAATCTCCTGATAGTACTGCGGTACTAGTTAGAGACCCCGGGTCAAGCCCGGGGTGACAGCAGTAAGTGGAATGACAGGGGGGAGTTATTTACTTAACGATTCCCAGGACGAAGTTTAGAGGCTTCTGCTTCCAGCAACTTCCCTAAGGTGTCAGGCTTAGAAGAAAAGAAGTATGATTTTTTCTGTTGTGTTTTGTTTTCTTGAATATGTCCTTCTAGCTCAGAAAGCAATTCACTTTTCTTTACACTACCAGTACCACTGCTTCGATAACTAGTTAAGTTCGTCATAAACTTATCAGCAAGCTCTAATTTACCTTGTCGTGAAGTACTTAAGTGATCGGCTACGAAACCTTTGCGTCCATCAGCGTAAGTTTTTAGTTTTTGCCAGATGGCTAACAAATCGTCTCGAGATAAATTATCATTTTGAGTCGCTATTTGATCCTGAGCAATACTGTCGTTTTGAACAACACTGCCATCCAGAACAACCCTGTCATCCCGGACTTGATCCGGGATCTCATGAGCCTCAGCAGATGCGTCTGGTTCTACAACTTCTGCAGACTTTAAGGCCTGAGTAACCGTGTTAAACGAAGAGGCATTCTCACTAACATAAACCGTCTCATTAAAATGCACACCTCTTTCTGGTTGTTCTTCATGTGAATCGAAATAAACACTCATTCCAGTATCTGACCGAGAGCGTGTACCTAAGTCTTCAACTGCATCAACAAACTGATCATCATCACTGTCATCCTGGTCTTGAGCCGGGATCTCCTGGTTAGCACTAGGAGTAATAGACTCCTGAGCCTCAAGAGCTGTGTATTCAAAATTTTCTATTTCTTCAAGCAACTTTTCAACGTTTTCTTTAACCGCAGACATATCTTCTTGTGTTGAATTATTGAATTCCTCTTGATGCTGATCCTCTAACTTAAGTAATTTTTCATACTCAACATTTACAGCAGATAACATATGTTCTCTTAAGTAGGCTAGCGGTTCTACTTTCTCAACCCCCATGATATAAGACGCAGTTTTCCGATCTGATGGACGTTCGCTGTTATTATTTATATTGACATATAGATCACTGGGTAGATGTCTGGCATCCTCAAAGTCTCTTTTGATGCTAGTCAGTTGCTGTGCCAAAAAATCCCATGATGATTTTCTGTTTTCGGAATAGTCTGCTGAAAATTGAGAGATTAAGTCTTTACATACTCCTACTTTCCCAGATAATTGATCATGTGAACGCATAAAACTCGTAATATGAGTCTGATTTTCTTCTGCATTTAAAAATGTGCTGGCAGCACGATAATGATCCATGCTTTGCTGTATGGGTGTTTTGTAATATTCGCTAACCAAACCCTGAACGACAGCCTGTGCACCAAGAGAAAAAGTTTTATCTAGTGTCTTATCAGTCTTATTATCCTCAGACAATAAAGCATGCGTCGCATTAACAGCAGATTGCATCATGGTTGCGACAGCTAAGCTATCATCAGATGCCATGATAGGGATCCAGCGGTTTCCTAAGAACCATCCGCTAGTCGCGAGTTCTTTTCTCAATGTATTAATTTTATTGAGCGCGACAGGGCTTCCTATCGCGCTTGCCGCATTTTTTACAAGATGAGTTGCTCGTGAAAAAAAACTAGTTGGTTTTTCTGTTGTTGTTTCTTGGCTATTTTCTGCTTCTGGAATCTTCAAGCCAAACATCTTTAAATCTTTTTTGTCAATGTTGGTTAAGCCAATTATTTTCACCTGCGCCCATATTTCCTGTGCAAGGACCGCTAAGTTGTAAAGGGCTTTCGCTTGCTCGATAGGATTAAGTTGATTTTCCTGGAAAGTTTTTAGGGCTGAGTGGTATTTCTCGGCTTCTTCTTTTGTAAAATCCGCATTTTTCTTGCTGTTCTTAGTTTTGAAATGAGCTGGCTCAGGATATTCCTGGATCTTAAAACGAGCATTATCCGCGGGCATCGTAACGTCTCGCGATACTAAGAATCCTTGTGTCTCATTTTCTAATGTTTTCAAGATGTTGTCGATGGTCATATTTTTGCTCTCCCTATGAGGGGATGGTTTGACTTTTTTTAACACACTTATTATTATAGCGATCAAAGCTTAAGTAAGTCTTAAGAGATTTTAGTTTTTTAATGATAGTATCATTTTTGGACATATTAGTATGCCAGCATTCCTTTTAGCAGGACAAGATGTATTGGTTCGTGCCGCTTTGGGAGGGGTCCGTTTCCAGGGTACACAAGCTTTTCAGCAGCGTTTACGTACCTTTGCCTCAACACAGTATGGCGATCTAAATATCTCAACTTTTCTAATGGACTATCAGAAACAAGCGCTTCGGGCATTGATTGATGCACCGGAGCTAGGTATTACAGCCGAGATACCAGCAAGCTTAATAACACAAATATCTGAGCGTAAAGAGCCGATTGCTTTACTTCAGTTAGCTTTTAAACGCTTATCTGACGATTCTCGTTTGCCAAACAAAATGCAAAATGCAGTGAAGACGATGCAACAACATTTATTGGCTTATCGTGCTTGGTTGGATGAGGAGTGTGCTCGCATTTTACGGGGAAATTTTGAAGAGCCAAGAGCCCAAGACCGCAGGCTTCGAGTGCCATCTGCCGCTTCTGCCGCTTAATATTCTTCCTCACCGTTTAAACGTATTATTTTTTCCTGCGGATTGAGCGTTCTCTTTTTTATCCGATTCAGAATAAACTAAGCTACTCACGTAACCTGCCGTATCACAAGCTTTTTGATAAAACCATCCACGCCAACTTTCTTGTTTGGCTTGAGGTTCCTTATTTTGAGAGAGTTCCGTTCTTTCTGTTGACACATTTTTTTTATTTGCATTCAGTAGACGTTTCTCTTCGAATGCGCTTAGTTTTTTTCTTGCTGCCTTAACTTCAGCGCCATAGTGTTTTTCTAACCGTGATTGCATGTCAGGATCATCATCTTTCATGTGTGTTTCCAGGTCCCTAAGCCATAATTTGGCTGCAGTAGGTATTAGAGAATAGTGGTTAACATCACTGATGTTATTGATGTCTTCTAATAGCCCGGCGATCTGAATGTGCTCGAATGTATTTTCATCAGATATTTCTGGCTGTAAAATAACAGTCTTATCCGGAGAGTTTTCTGCTGATGGAAATACGCCAAGCGATTCTAACTGCATAACATAGATATCTTTTTTTCCTGTCGATGCGATAGATTTTCGGGCGCTTTCAAATTCTTTTTGTAATGTATTGCGATATTGTGTGGGTATGGAATTATTCTTGTCACTGAGTTTGTTGAGTATGTCTAAGCAATATTGGATCTGATGATGAATCAGCTTCAACTGATGCTTTCTTTTTTTTAGCTGTCGTTTATGCCTGGATTGATAGTAACGATTGACCCATCCTCGTAATCGCTTATTTTTCAACGTTGAACGTTTTGCTGGCCATTCATGTAATCTCTCGATGGTCTGAAGTCGAGATTTTTTATCAGCGCCTTTGCTTTGTATATCTAGTGCCGATTCAACAAGTAGTGTGATGTTGTATAGTGTGCGTAGTTGTTGTTGTTCGACTGGAAGCGCTTGATTGTTTGCATCACTAAGAGAAAGTAAGGCATGCGAACGCGGCTGGTTGGTTGGCATCACATGATGCACGGCCTTCGCTAGCTGCTTCGCTGGGTTGTTGTAGAGGAATAAACTGTCCATGCTTTAAACACCAATGATTCTCTTGATGTAAGCCTAGTTGCTGGATCTTAAAGTAATCTTAAGGCTGTTTTTTTATGAATGTTTTGGATGCTTGAGTTAGTAAAATAGATGAAGTAAAAAATCTTTCAAAATCAATTGGTTACAGGGATGGCCTTTTTTTTACCTTGTGCTTTGTCGATATATTACCAAAAATTACCTTGTATTTTGTCGATACTTTGGGTAAATTGACCTTGTATTTTATCAATATTCTCTATTAAACAACCCTGGATTTTATCAATATGTACAGAATAGCAATGCAAACCTTACTTGACTGGAAGGCCGACAGTGGGCGTTTACCCTTGATTGTGCGTGGTGCGCGCCAGGTCGGGAAATCTTGGTTAATTGCGGAATTCGCCAAAAACTACAAGCACTTCGTTAAAATAAACTTTGAAAAAACGCCCAGTGCAAAAAATATGTTTGAAGGGGATATTGATATCCAGCAGATTTTGAATGAGTTATCACTCCTTTCTGGCAAACCTGTTGAGCCGGAACATACCTTGATTTTCTTGGATGAAGTCCAGGAATGTGAAAGAGCGATTATTGCGCTGCGTTACTTCAAAGAAGAGTTTCCACAGTATCATGTGATAGCAGCAGGGTCTTTGATAGATTTTACGCTGGAAAATATTGGCATGCCGGTAGGCCGGGTGCAGTTCTTATATATGCACCCACTGTCCTTTGAAGAATATTTAATTGCGCTGGGGCACAATGCATTGATTGACGCCATCCATGCTAAAAATATTTCACCGGTGATACATGAAAAACTATTGGGCCTTGTGAAAAATTATTTGTGGTTGGGTGGTATGCCTGCTGTTATTGATGAATGGATATTAAGTGAAAATATTACCCGCTGTCAGAAAATCCAAGAAAGGATAATTAACGCATATAAACAAGATTTTGAAAAATATGCAAAAAAACATCAGCGCATGCATGTGGCACGAGTCTTTTCTGGGGTGCCTAAACAATTGGGAAAGAAATTTGTCTATAAACATTTAGATGAAGAACTTCGAGCAATTGATGTTAAATCTGCGATAGATTTGCTGCATAAGGCAGGGATTTTGCATTACTGTTATCATACAGCGGGGCATGAGCAGCCGTTGGGTGCTGAGTCAAATGAAAAGAAATTCAAATTATTTTTTTTCGATATTGGCTTGGCTTTAAAATTACTAGGGCGTATTAATCGAGAGTGGATCATTGAGCCTGTATCGGCTAAATTATTAGGGCCGATTGCTGAACAATTTGTTGCCCAAGAATTAGTTGCATGTCAGATGAAAGCATCAAAAGAAGATCTTTATTACTGGCGGCGCGAGGTAAAAAGTAGTAACGCAGAGGTTGATTTCATTATTGCAAAGGCAGGGAAGGTGATTCCTGTGGAAGTGAAAGCAGGCAAGTCGGGTCAAATGAAAAGTATGCATGCCTTTTTGGAGTCCCATCCGAATTCATCGCATGGCGTGAAGATATCGGAGTTCCCTTTTGCCGCGCAACAACATTTGTTGGATGTGCCGTTTTATGGGCTCAACAGTTGGTTGGATGAAGGAGGCTAATGTCACTTAGCAGCGTCAAAAATTGCTTGGATGTCAGAATTTTTGAATGTTACATGCTTGAGTAGGCCTGATGCTTTCAGGCCTGGTGCAAGTTCAGCAATCATGGCCAGCGCATCTTGTTTCTCTTGCTCGGTAGCTTCTACAGAATCCAGAATATCTGCATTGCCTAATATAGCTGCCATGCTGGCTTTTCGGATCACTTTTCCGCCCATCGTGACAGTGTTCTGTTCATCAGACATGAGATCTTCAGGTGTAACTGGCTTGATAGACATGGGTATTTTCCCTTTGGTGATAGATTA